>NZ_JASGSR010000269.1:0-1179 GCF_040446015.1 Bradyrhizobium sp. INPA03-11B | reverse complement strand
GTAGCAACCATTAAGTCGTGACGCCGGTTTCGCGCCAAGGCGTCCCGCGCTGTACGACGGTGTTGGCATAGATCAGCAGCTTTCGTGCGCATGCGACGAGAGCCGCGTTGTGGGCTTTTCCGGCGGCAGTCAGACGGGCGTAGAGCGCGATGAGCGCCTTGTTCCAGCGGAACGCTGCCGGGAGGGCGGCTGAGAACAGGGATCGGCGAAGACGGGCTCGACCGCCGGCAATTCGACGCTGTCCCTTGCGTTGGCCGCTGTCATTGTCGAACGGCGCGAGGCCTGCAAGGGCCGCGGCTTCTTCGCGGCTGATCCGGCCGAGCTCGGGCATGCGGATCAACAGCGCGAGCGCAGTGCGCTCGCCGATCCCGGGAATGCTGAGCACCAGATCAAAGCGGGCAGCGAGATCGTGGTGGACGCGCAGTTGCCTGGCAAGGTGACGGATCTGGGCGAGCCGCCGTGCCTTCAGCCGGGCAATGTCGCCAAGCACCAGACGTCGCAAGGCGGGCTGATCGATGTGCTCGAGCCGCGTCTTGCAGCGCTTGATGTCGTCTTCGGCCTGTTCGAGGAAGGTCAGGTGTTCGGCCAGTTCCGCCAGGCGCGGATCGGGTGCATCTCTGACCTGATCGATTGCCGCCGTGCAGGCTGCGATCAACACCGCATCCAGCACATCGTTCTTGGCACGCCGCAGATGCACCCGGCCGAATGCCTTGACCTGGATCGGCTGCAGCACCAGCACAGTGAATCCTGCCGCACGTAGATGCTCCACCACGCCCCGCTCGTAGCCACCGCTCGCCTCAATCCCGACGCGGCCCACCCCGGCCTCGGCCAGCTTAACTGTCAGCTCACGCCACCCAGCCAACGAGTTGGCGACCTGCCAACGTTCGGTTCGGCCGTGAAGCGCCACATCGAGCTTGCCCTTGGACGTATCGATTCCCGCCGTTGTCGTGCTAGTCTTTGTCATCCTCGTCGACCCCGCCTTGTGAAGCGAACCTAACCGTTCCGGCAACCATCCGGGTCCGATGAAGGTGCTGGCGCGATCCTGCTACAGGGCAGCCACAAACTGCTCAGGATGGGTACGATCCGATCGCCAGCGGCCTGTCGCGGCCGCTAACCGCGACAGGCCATTCCTCTCGGAATGCTCCGACGATAACCGATCGCGCTATTACAAGGATGGGT
>NZ_JASGSR010000268.1:0-1181 GCF_040446015.1 Bradyrhizobium sp. INPA03-11B | reverse complement strand
CATGAGGGCCAGGCGGCCTGGCTGGTGTTCACGCTGACGGTGAACACGGCGACCGGCGACGTGACGCTGACGCAGGACCGCGCGGTGCACGAGAACACGGCGTCCAGCCCGGACACCGGTGAAGGCATCAGCCTGAACGATGGTCTGGTGACGCTGACCGCGACGGTCACCGACAAGGACGGCGACAGCGCCGCCCAGAAGCTCGACCTCAGCTCGCATGTCACGTTCCACGATGATGGCCCGTCGATCGCGCTGACCGGAAAAATTGGCTCGCTGAACACCTTTGAAGCCTATCTGTCGGCCGCGACCAACGCGGGCGTCAACGGCTCCACGCCGGATCTGGTGCCGACCCAGGGCCATACCCTCGACAAGGAGAGCTTCGCAGGCGCGTTCACGGTTGTGACCGGCGCGGACAATGCGACGACGGCATACACGCTGAGCATTGCCGGCAACGGTACGGCGACCAATCTGATCGACAGCGCCTCCGGTCTTGCGGTCGTGCTCGACCAGACCGGCAACACGGTGTCCGGCTATGTGACCGGTCATGAAAATGACGCTGCGTGGCTGGTGTTCACGCTGGCGGTCGACCCGGCAACGGGCAATGTTACCTTGACGCAAGACCGCGCGGTGCATGAACTCACCGCCTCGAGCCCGGACACCGGTGAAGGCATCAGCCTGACCGGCGGCCTGGTGACGCTGACCGCGACGGTCACCGACAAGGACGGCGACAGCGCGAGCCAGAAGCTCGACCTCAGCAGCCACGTCACGTTCCACGACGATGGTCCGTCGATCTCGCTGAGCGGGAACGTCAACTCGCTGAACACCTTTGAGGCATACCTCTCGGCTTCGACCAACGCCGGCATCAACGGCTCGACGCCGGATCTGGTGCCGACCCAGGGCCATACGCTCGACAAGGAGAGCTTCGCAGGCGCGTTCACGGTGGTGACCGGTGCCGACAATGCGACGACGGCATACACGCTGAGCATTGCCGGCAACGGCACGGCGACCAATCTGATCGACAGCGCCTCCGGTCTTGCGGTCGTGCTCGACCAGAGCGGCAACACGATCTCCGGCTATGTCACCGGCCATGAAAATGACGCCGCCTGGCTGGTGTTCACGCTGGCGGTCAACACGGCGACCGGCGACGTGACACTGACGCAGGACCGCGCGGTGCACGAGCT
>NZ_JASGSR010000267.1:0-1197 GCF_040446015.1 Bradyrhizobium sp. INPA03-11B | reverse complement strand
GGTGCTGCCCTATCTGTTTGCGCATTTCGCATCGCGGAGGCAATGGTTGCAGGCCGCCTGCGTATTGCTGTTCGCGCTGTGCTTCTATCCGGTCGTCAACAACAAGACCGTTCTGCTGTTGCCGATCTGGCTGCCGTTCCTGTTCTGGCTCTACGACCAGTTCAACCCGCGACTGGCCACGGTGCTCGCATTCCTGCTCCCGGCGACCGTTGGGCTCTCGGCGTTCGCCGTTCTCGGCGCCGACAAGGACTACGTCGTGTTCAGCGCCATCAACCTGCGCTTCCTCGCGATCCCGTCACTGGCGCTCGATCAATATGCCGACTTCTTTGCGCACCGCGAGCTGACCCGGTTCTGCCAGATATCGATCCTGCGACAGGTGACCGCCTGCCCGTATGGCGAGCTCGGCCCGACGCTCGGCGCGATCTATCGCGACGGCAATTTCAACGCGTCCTTCCTCGCCACCGAGGGCATCGCGTCGGTCGGTCTCGCGCTCTCCCCGATTTCGGCCCTCGTGTGCGGCCTGATCCTGTCGGCGGGGTCGACGGTCTCGCGGCATCTCTCGCCGCGCTTCATCGCGGTGTCGTCCGGCATCGCCGTTCAGGCGATCATGAACGTCCCGTTGACCACGGGCTTGGTCTCGAACGGGATCGCGCTGCTGTTCCTGCTGTGGTGGCTGACGCCGGAACAGCGCGCAGAATTATCCCGCAGTCCCGAGCACGCCGCCCGGCAGGTGGGCGTCGTCGGCCTCGCTGCGTCCTGATCTTGCGCGCCCAGCCGGGACGTGGCGGGCGCGCAAAGACAGTGCCGGCGTGCGGGCGGCCTGACTAATGTGGCCGCGACTTCTTTCGAAGAACGATAATGCTCTGATAGGGCGAGATCCCATTCATGCCGACGTCGACGATATCGAACCGATCGGTCCAGTGCTCCTCGATGTACTGCTTGGTGATGATGGTCTCGCCGTATGTCATTTCGCCATCGACCGGATAGCTTTGGGGATAGAAGTAGAAGCCGTCTCGCCGCACGGTTTCGGTGATCTTTTGCTGATCCCAACCGGGCAATTTCGAGATCGGCTCATAGAATGCATATGCCGGCGGCCGCACCGTCAAAAGGAAGAGACCACGGTCCTCCAGCGCAGCATGGACCGCGTCGAGGCATACGTCGCTCGCGACCGGGGAGAGATGCGTCCAGATCGACAGC
>NZ_JASGSR010000266.1:0-1214 GCF_040446015.1 Bradyrhizobium sp. INPA03-11B | reverse complement strand
AACCCTCCCCCGCAAGGGTAGGGGAATCGCATATGGCGGCGGAGGGGTGTTGCCAAGCTGTTGGAACTGGATTCTTTGGGTGTCTCTCGATGCCCAAGGGAGACCAGAATGCGCCAACTCAAACGCTTGCTTCGACCGGTCAAGGATCCTCGCGCCAGCAACGTCCGGCACGATCTGGTAGAGATCATCGTCATCGCGCTGGCGGCGACGCTGGCCGGCGCCAAAACATGCACCGAGTTCGAGTTCTTCGGCAAAGGCCGGGAGGAACTGTTGCGGCGGTTCCTGGAGCTCAGATGCGGCATCCCCAGCCACGACACGTTCAGCAACGTCTTTCGTGCTCTGGACCCGAAGGGGCTGGAAGCGGTCTTGCGCAAGTTTAGCAAAGGCTTCGGCGTCAAGGGCGTAGTCAGCATCGATGGCAAGGCGTTGCGTGGAGCCTTCACGCGTGGTCGGCAGGCTACGCCGCTGCACATGGTCAATGTCTGGGCGGCAGGCACGCGGATGGCATTGGCTCAAAGGAAGGCCCCCAATCGCAACGAAGTCGTCGGCGTTCTCGAAGTCCTCGCCCTGCTCGATCTGGACGGCGCTGTTGTCACCGCCGACGCCTTGCATTGCCGGCCCGATGTCGCGCAGGCCATCCGTGACCGGAAGGGCCATTACGTTCTGGCCATCAAGAGCAATCGCGGCCGGCTCTTTCAGGCCGCCAAGGCGCTGCTCGACACCGCCCGGAAGCCAGCGCGGGCGAGCCAGCGAAGAACCGCGGCTCACGATCGCGTCGAGCGCCGACAGGCTATCGTCGTGCCGGCACCTCAATTGGCGAAGCAATACGGCTTCCCTGCTATCGCCGCCGTCGGTCGCATCGACAGCTGGCGCGCCAGTGCCGGCAAGCCTGCCAAGCAGACGGTCCGATACTTTCTGGCTTCGCGCCTGCCGTCGGCCAAGAAACTGCTCGACGTCGTGCGCGCACACTGGGCCATCGAGAACAACCTACACTGGGTCCTCGACGTTCTATTCGACGAGGACGCCTGTCGCAGCCGCAAGGATCACGCTCCAGAGAACCTCGCCGTCATCCGCAAGCTTGCCATCAATGCCTTGCAAGCCACACCAGGCCCCGCGCGGACCAGCCACAAAATGCTCCAGGCCAGATGGAATAACGACTTCCTTCTCTCTGTCCTCGCCCATATGCGATAGCCCTACCCGCAAGGGGGGAGGGA
>NZ_JASGSR010000265.1:0-1220 GCF_040446015.1 Bradyrhizobium sp. INPA03-11B | reverse complement strand
GTGATGGCCAAGCTCGCCGCCAATGGCGGCAAGCTGCCGGCCGACATCAAGACCTGACGACCGGCCCTCCCTGAGCCGTGCAAGGCCTTCGCGTCCTGCACGGCTCCGAAACGATGTGTATTGCGTGAGGAGCAGTTGCGATGACCTCATCCCATCTTGCCATCCTGAACAGGCCGCGGACCGGCGTCGCTGCCGCATCGATCGGCGCGGGACTTGCAACGGGACTTGCAACGGGACTTGGGTTCGCAGCATTGGCGCTCGGCATCACGATCGCCATCGCCCGCGCGGATAATTCCGGCGACGCGCCGCAGCCGGCAAGTCCGAATGTGCAGCGCGCTTCGCAGATCCTGCCGCCGGCACGGGTCATCCTGCCAGCGCCGTGGGAGCAAGCCGCTCCCGTGCAGCCGGTCGCGGCGCCGGCGAAGCCGGCCGATCGCTAGTAATTTTCACACCTTTGTTTTCGACCGGCGATCCAGTCGCCAGGCCGTCCCGCAATTTTTCGAACAGGAGATCACATGCTGAAGGAATTCAGGGAATTCGCGATGAAGGGCAACGTCGTTGATCTCGCCGTCGGCGTGATCATCGGCGCGGCGTTCGGCGCGATCGTGTCGTCGATGGTGGCCGACATCATCATGCCGATTATCGGCGCGATGAGCGGTGGCCTCGACTTCTCCAACCATTTTACCGCGCTCTCGAAGTCGGTGACGGCAACGAACCTCGCCGATGCCAAGAAGCAGGGCGCCGTGCTGGCCTGGGGCAACTTCCTGACCCTGACGCTGAACTTCCTGATCGTCGCCTTCGTGCTGTTCATCGTGGTGCGCCTGATGAACCAGCTCAAGCGCGAAGCACCCGCGGCGCCGGCCGAGCCGCCGAAGCCGACCAAAGAGCAGGAACTGCTCACCGAGATTCGGGACCTTCTGAAATCGCGTGCGTAGCGATCGCTGCCTGTATCGTGCGTACTGCCCAGCTCTGGAGACTAGCCATGCCAGAACAGGTCAAGCTGCCCCGCAAGCTGTCGCAAGAGCCCGGTGGTCCATCCAAGCTACGGCCGAGCCACCGGCGGGTTATCGAGGAACTCGACCGCTGGGCCAACAGTCCTGGCCTGCAGCCGCCGAGTGACACGGACAAGCAGAGCGACGACAAGCGCTAGGTGGTGTGGACTCTAAGGATTCCCTTTTGAGAGCAAATCAGATTCAAGGCTTCTTTTGGGAGGCAGTCTT
>NZ_JASGSR010000264.1:0-1341 GCF_040446015.1 Bradyrhizobium sp. INPA03-11B | reverse complement strand
GGATCAGGACGGCGCTGGCCGAGCCCGCTTCCTCGCACACGAAGTTGACGCACCAGTGGATGCCGTAGGAGCGGTAGACATAGGAGAACCCCGGTGGGCCGAACATCACCTGATTGCGCGGGGTAGGGCCATTGAACGAGTGGGCCGCCGGCTCGGTGTGATGGTAAGCCTCGACCTCGGTGATGATCCCGCCGACGCCGCCGACCAGGAAAGTCGCACCGATCAGGTCGGGTGCGACCTCATGGACGCTGCGATCGAAGAAAGAGCGTTTCAGCGCCTTGCCGAGGCGCGGCGCGGTCGCACGGGTGAAGCGGGGATTTTGAGCCATTTTGAGGTGGGAATCGGCATGGAACGGACCGCAACACTGCCAATATCTGGGCTGATCTGCTAGGGTCGCGGTGCGGGTTGCGAGCCGCGCCAACACCGATTAGCTATGGTTTCTCGCGACTTGCAGGCACCTATGGTCACCATCGTCGACACCATCTCCACCACTCAGCTCCGCCCGCGTCACCCCGAAAAGGTGAACCGGCCGGATGCCGTGTCGCCGCCGAAGCCGGACTGGATCCGGGTTCGCGCGCCGAACACGCGCGGCTATGCGGAAACGCGCCGGATCGTGAAGGAGAATGGCCTCGTCACGGTGTGCGAGGAGGCAGGCTGCCCCAACATCGGTGAATGCTGGGACAAGAAGCACGCCACCTTCATGATCATGGGCGACACCTGCACGCGCGCCTGTGCGTTCTGCAACGTCAAGACCGGCATGCCTGGCGCGCTTGAGGCGAGCGAGCCGGATTACGTCGCAGAGGCCACCGCCAAGCTCGGGCTCACCCATGTCGTGGTGACCTCGGTCGATCGCGACGATCTCGCCGACGGCGGCGCCGAGCATTTTGCCCAGACGATCCGTGCCATCCGCGCGCGCTGCCCGAGCACCACGATCGAGATCCTGACACCGGACTTCCTGCGCAAGGACGGCGCGCTCGAGCGCGTGGTCGCGGCCAAGCCCGACGTCTTCAACCACAATCTGGAAACCGTGCCATCGCGCTATCTCACTGTGCGTCCGGGTGCCCGCTATTTCCATTCGATCCGGCTGCTGCAGCGGGTCAAGGAGATGGATCCGACCATCTTCACCAAGTCGGGCATCATGGTCGGCCTCGGCGAGGAGCGGCACGAGGTGCTTCAGGTGATGGACGATCTGCGCTCGGCCGAGGTCGATTTCCTGACCATCGGCCAGTATCTGCAGCCGACGCGCAAGCATCACGCCGTGATGCGCTACGTGACTCCTGACGAATTCGCGGGCTACGAGCGCGTTGCTTATACCAAGGGTTTTCTGATGGTGTCGGCGAG
>NZ_JASGSR010000263.1:0-1365 GCF_040446015.1 Bradyrhizobium sp. INPA03-11B | reverse complement strand
GTCCTTACGTTGTACCGACCAGCGTACATGGACATTCAATCGCGCCCCCTCTAGGCAGCGATCGGTTAAGTAGCAGATGACTGTGTGCACTCGTTGCACTCTGAAGAATGCAAGCAGAAATGAGCTCGGAGCTACTGACTGATAAGCACAAGCTCGCGAGACACTTCGTCACGGCGGCAAACAATCCTCTTCCCTCACCTTATCTTGGCCGTCACCATACCCCCGCTGCCAAACATATTTCGTCAAATACCCCCGCCCTACCGAGGATTTCCTGCGTCCCGCGCCATTCAAACGGTGAGAAGCGAAATCTTGGTCCACAACGGCACCAGAGCACAGCGGTCGTCATTAGGCCTGCATTTCTCTACGGCGATCAGCCGCACGGAGCTATCGGGTCGATGGTTCAACCTGCATGTGCGATCGGAACGCGCTAAGGCGATGGGCCACGTCACGGCACGTGGGATACCCAAGATTCACCGCGCGCGTCCGCACTCGGTCTGAACGTGCTGTAATGGTCCGCAGTATCGGCAGGATCTCCGACTGCGCCTTTCTAGTCACCTCCGTGCCAGATGAGGATCTGACCGGAGGTAGCCCTCTTTGTTTTGCCTAAGAGTGGTGTCGTAATCCTTTCTCGAGCCAAGCCTGAATTAAGCTGGGGTTATCCAATCAGCACAAGGTCACGTTGGCGGCGAGTCCACCGAGCGATGGTTCTTTACATTTCATTTGCATGTCGGCACCTGTCTGCCGCATGTTTTCGATCCCTTTGTCTAGGGCGACGTAGTGATGGCCATCGCCCGAAAAAGCAATCTGCGCAGCTGTGATTGCCTTTGAGGGCGCGGATAGCATTCCGCTCGATGCAGGGAATCTGAACCAATCCGCCCACCGGATCGCAAGTTAAGCTGAGATTGTGCTCCATCCCGATTTCGGCCGCATTCTCGATCTGCTCGTTGGTGCCATCGAGTACCGCGGTCAGGCCGGCAGCTGCCATTGAGCAGACGACCCCGACTTCGCCCTGACAACCCACCCCGGCGCCCGAGATCGAAGCGTCCTCTTTGTATAATGACCCTGTCGCCGCCGCCGTTAGTAGAAAACGATGGATTTCGGTGCCCCCCACTGTGGGATAAAAGCGGCAGTAATAATAGCCCAGGAGCGGGAATGATGCCGGCGGCTCCATTTGTTGGTGCGGTCACGACGCGGTTGCCCGCCGCATTTTCCTCGTTCACCGCGATGGCTAATGCGGTCACCCAGTCTAATGCCTGCAGCGGGCGCGCAACTTGGTTACAACCGTAGTCCTCAAACAGTTGCCGATAACGTTTCGGAGCGCGGCGTCTAACATGGAAGGCGCCAGTCAATTCGGCCTCCTGGTGC
>NZ_JASGSR010000262.1:0-1549 GCF_040446015.1 Bradyrhizobium sp. INPA03-11B | reverse complement strand
CAGGCCGTGCAAAAACCACGCTCTGATGGTGGATTTTGGCGGCTGAGATTGATTCGGGGGGACGATGGGACACGTCATTGGGCGATCGCGGTATCAGGCGACGCTGTATCCCGAGACGCTGGACGAGGTGATCGCAGCGGACAGTGCGGTGCGGGTGATCGACGGCTTTGTGGACAGTCTGGATCTTGCCGGGCTGGGTTTCTCGCACGTTGAGGCGGAAGCGACGGGGCGGCCGCCTTACGATCCTCGCGACCTGTTGAAGCTTTATATCTATGGGTATTTGAACCAGATGCGTTCGAGCCGGCGGCTTGAGCGTGAGGCGCAGCGCAATGTTGAGGTATTCTGGCTGATCAACCGGGTGACGCCGGTGTTCAAGACCATTGCGGACTTCCGCAAGGATCATCCTGAGGCCATTGTCGGGGTCTGTCGGGCCTTCATCAAGTTCTGCCGCGGGCAATCGGTGTTTGGAGGCGAAGTCTTGGCGATCGACGGGAGCAAGATTGCTGCGGCAGCCAGCCGCAAGCAGGTGATCACGAAGAAGAAGCTTGCGGAGCGGGAGACGGCGATCGAGCGCAAGATCGCCGAGTATCTGACGGCGATGGATGAGGCCGACGCCGAGGAGGCGCCGCTTGAGCCGGCCAAGACCGACGTGGCGGCAGCCCTTGCCGCGTTGAAGGCTCAGCGGGCGGAGTTGCAGCAGCAGGCCAGGCAGCTGGTTCAGGAGGGTCTCAAGCAAAAGGTCCTGGGCGAGCCCGAGGCCAAGCTGATGCGCACGCCGCGCGGCCATCAGGTGGCCTACAACGCACAGATCGCGGTCGATGCCGAGCATGACCTGATCGTTGCATTCGATCTGACCAACGACGGCAATGACCTGCAGCAATTGCATCCGATGGCTCAGCAGGGCAAGGCGGCGGTCGGCGCCGATCAGGTGACTGTTGTTGCAGACACCGGCTACGCCAACGGCGCGCACGCCAAACAATGTGAGCAGGACGGCATCACCGCGATCGTGCCGGACGCCGAACGGGTCAATCCGAAGGGCAGGCAATACTTCAGTCGCGATCGGTTCAGCTACGACCGGGAGAACGACAGCTGGAGCTGCCCGGCCGGCGAGGTCCTCCGACTCTTCAAGACCTCCCGCACCAAACAGAAGAAGGAGTACCGGACGCAAGCTTGCCCGACCTGTCCGCTGAAGTCGCAATGTACCGAGGCGGCGCAGCGGATCATCGTGCGCGGCTTCCATGACGATGACCGCGAGGCCATGCATCAGCGGGCCATGGCCGATCCTGCTTGGATGAAGCTCCGCCGGCGGGTCGCCGAGCATCCGTTCGGGACCATCAAATGGATGATGGGCTTTCCGCGATTCCTCGTCCGCGGGTTGCGGAAAGCCAAAGCCGAACTGGCGCTCAGCATCACCGCCTACAACATCAAGAGAATGATCGCCATCAAGGGCCTGCCCACGCTGCTCACGGCACTCCGGCCATCCGCAGCCTGAGCCGCGCGCTTGGTCACTCAATACTCCCCGCGCCGGGCCGACTTTTCGCACGGCCTG
>NZ_JASGSR010000261.1:0-1601 GCF_040446015.1 Bradyrhizobium sp. INPA03-11B | reverse complement strand
GGTGCAGGAATAGTGACGTTTCGTCGAGCAGACGCTCCGGCGACTCCACACCCTTGACGACGATGCTGCGCGCCATCGTGTGCAGTTCCGCGTCCTCCTCGGCCGACAGTTCCCGGCCAGTAAACACCACAACGGGAATATTGGAGAGCGTCTCGTCCTTGCGGATCTGATCCAGCACCTCGAAACCGCTCATGTCGGGCAGGCGCAGATCGAGCACGACGCAGTCGCACGGATTTTCGCGGAGCGTCGAGAGCGCCCCTGCCCCGGTGCCGCTGGTCACGATCTCGATATCCTCGTGCCCGAGCAACTCGGTGATGCTGAGCTGCTCCGCCGCATTGTCCTCGACGATCAAGAGGCGTTTGCGACGCGGCCTGGCATATTCCTTGATCTGCGACAGCGCCGCGCTGACGCCTTCGGTCGTCGTCGGCTTGTTGACGAAGGAGAAGGCGCCGCGCGCCAGCGCATGTTGCCGGTCCTCGTCGAGCGTGATGATCTGGACCGGAATGTGCCGGGTCAGCGGGTTGTGCTTGAGCTGGCTCAGCACGGTCCAGCCCAGCATGTCGGGCAGGAAGACGTCGAGCGAGACCGCGCTCGGCTGGAATTGCTTGGCGAGATCGAGCGCCTCGGCGCCACGGCTCGCGACCAGCACCTTGAATCCCTTGTCGCGGGCGAGGTCGATCAGCACGCGCGCGTAATGTGGGTCGTCCTCGACGATCAGCAGGATGGTGTCGCCGGGCTCGAGCTCGTGCCGGTCATCCGGCAGTTGCTCGATCACGCGCTCCTGCGCGCCTGTCGCCTGCAACGACGGCGCCGGCGTGTGCGGCATCGGCAGCGGTGCCTGCGGGCGTAACGCCACGGACGGTCCGGCATATTTCAGCGGCAGATAGAGGATGAAAGTCGAGCCCTTGCCGGGCGCGCTGCGCAGATGGATCTCGCCGCCGAGCAGGCTCGCCAGCTCACGGCTGATGGCAAGACCAAGACCAGTGCCGCCGTATTTGCGGCTGGTGCCGGCATCGGCCTGCTGAAACGCCTCGAAGATCAGCTTCTGCTTGTCCTGGGGAATGCCGATGCCGGTATCCGACACCTCGAACGCAACGACGGCGGGCGCGGCGTTCAGGATCGGATGCTCGGCGCTCCAGCCGCCGAGCGCGGCCGACACGGTCAGGCTGACGCCGCCGTCCGCGGTGAACTTGAACGCGTTCGAGAGCAGGTTCTTCAGCACCTGCTGCAGCCGCTTGGAGTCGGTGACCATGCTGCGCGCGAGGTTGGTGTCGACATCGATGCTGAAGGAGAGATGCCGGTTCTCCGCCTCGTGCCGGAACGGCCGCCCGACGGTCTCGAGCAGGCTCGAGGTGAGAATTTCCTCGGCGTCGACCGTCACCGTGCCGGATTCGATCTTGGACAGATCGAGGATGTCGCTGATCAGGTTCAACAGGTCGGTGCCGGCACCGTGAATGGTGCGCGCGAACTCCACCTGCTTGCCGGTCAGATTGCCGTCGGGATTTTCCGTGAGTTGCTGGCCCAGGATCAGGATCGAGTTCAGCGGTGTCCGCAACTCGTGCGACATGTTGGCGAGGAATTCGGATTTGTACTTCGAGGTC
>NZ_JASGSR010000260.1:0-1640 GCF_040446015.1 Bradyrhizobium sp. INPA03-11B | reverse complement strand
TCCCTACACCATCGCGCTGCTGTCGGCCGAGCCGCGGCCGCTGCCGTCGGCGATGCGGCAGGAGAGCCGCATCGTGCTGCAGGGCGAGGTGCCGAGCCCGATCGATCCGCCGTCAGGCTGCCGCTTCCGCACCCGCTGCCCGCACGCGCAGCCGCTCTGCACCGAGCGTGTGCCGGAGTGGCGCGAGCTGAAGCCCGATCACTGGGTGGCCTGCCATTTCGCCGACCGCCCGAATTTTTCGCAGAACTAGCAATTGGAGATTCATGCCATGACAATGACGACCAGACGCGAGGCCATGGCGCTGATCTCGGGCGCATTGGCCGCCACCACGATCGGCGGCCGATCATTCGCACAAGGCGCGCCGAAGAAGGGCGGCACCTTGCGGATCTCGGCGCCCGCCAACCCGTCGAGCCTCGATCCCGCGACCGGCGGCGCCGGCTCCGACCACGCTTTCCTGTTCACGATGTACGACACGTTGACGGAATGGGAATTCGACACGCTGAAGCCGAAGCCGGGGCTTGCTGAGAGCTGGAAGTTCACCGATCCCACCACGCTGGTGCTCAACATCCGCTCAGGCGTCACGTTCCATGACGGCACGCCGCTCGATGCGGAGGCAGTGAAGTTCAACCTCGATCGCAATCGGAGCGATGCGAAGTCGAACATCAAGGCCGACCTGCTCTCGGTCGCCTCGGCCGAGGTCACCGGGCCGCAGCAGGTCACGCTGAAGCTGAAGACGCCGGACACCGCGCTGCCGGGCATCCTCTCCGACCGCGCCGGCATGATGGTGTCGCCGACGGCGCTGAAGGCGGCCGAGGGCGGCGTCGTGACGCGCAAGCCGGTCGGCGCCGGCGCCTATGCGTTCGTGAGCTGGGCTGATGGCGAGAAGATCGTGCTCAAGCGCAACGCGAAATACTGGAAGCCGGACCGGCCATATCCCGACGGCATCGAATTCTCGATCATTCCGGAACTGACGACGGGCGCGCGTTCGGTTTCGGCGGGCCAGAACGATCTGATCTATCAGCTGCCGCCGCGGCAGAAGGCGATCATCGAGCGCGCCTCGAGCGTCAAGGTGGTGCACGGCCCGACGCTCTACGTGTTCCAGATCTTCCTGAACTGGGCCAAGCCGCCGTTCGACAACGTCAAGGTCCGCCAGGCGCTGAACTTCGCGATCGACCGCGAGTCCTTCGTCAAGGCAGCGCTCGCCGGCCTCGCCGAACCCGCCTACGTGAACCTGCCGAAGTCGCACTGGGCCTATGATGCCGAGGTCGCAAAACTCTATCCCTACGATCCGGGCAAGGCGCGCAAGCTGCTCGCGGAGGCCGGCTTCAAGGAGGGCACCCCGATCGAGATCGGCGGCTATTCGGACCAGGATTCGGTGCAGCGCGAGGAGATCCTGATCGAGCAGTTCCGCAAGGCCGGCATGAATGTGCGCTTCGTCAACGCGCCGATCGCGGAAGCCTCCGCCGCATTCTTCGGTCCGGAGAAGAAGGGCTCCGGCCTGCTGGCGGCCTGGACCGGCCGGCCCGATCCTAGCCTGACCTATTCGCTGATGTTCACCAAGGACGCCTATTACAATGGCGGCCGCGCGCCGGTCCCGCCGGAGCTCGAGGTCGCGATCAAGGACTCGCGCGCCTCTGAAG
>NZ_JASGSR010000025.1:0-87804 GCF_040446015.1 Bradyrhizobium sp. INPA03-11B | reverse complement strand
TGAGGAACTGGGCACCCGCGATCTGCGACAGTCCGATCACCGTCACGTAGCAGGTGTCGCGGCCGAACGCCTTGTTCATCTCCTCATAGACGCGCTGCGGCTTGATCGGGATGTTGTCGAAGTGGCTCTTGCGCAGCATCGAGCGTTTGCGGTCGCGGCAGGCGGCGGGCCATGCCTGCCGGTCGCGCAGTCTGCCGGACTTCCGCCACTCCCGGGCGACGCTCACGAACATCTCCAGTGCGGCCTTGGCGTCCGACACGATGCCGAGGTCCGGATTGAAAACCCGTCCGATCTGCGTCGGCTCGATGTCGACGTGGACGAATTTGCGCCCCTTGGTGTAGGTCTCGATCGAACCGGTATGGCGGTTGGCCCAACGGTTGCCGATGCCGAGCACGAAATCGGATTCGAGCATCGTGGCGTTGGCGTAGCGATGGCTGGTCTGCAGGCCGACCATGCCGGCCATCAGCGCGTGATCGTCGGGTATAGCGCCCCACGCCATCAGCGTCGGGACGACGGGAACGTTGACCGCTTCGGCGAACGCGACCAGGAGCTCGGATGCATCGGCGTTGATCACGCCGCCGCCGGCCACGATCAGTGGCCGCTCAGCGGCGTTGAGCATCTCGAGCGCCTTCTCGATCTGCTTGCGCGTCGCGGTCGGCTTGTAGACCGGCAGCGGCGAATAGGTCTCGTCGTCGAACTCGATCTCGGCCAGTTGAACATCGAGCGGAAGATCGATCAGCACCGGTCCCGGGCGCCCCGAGCGCATGACATGGAAAGCCTGGCTGAACACGCGCGGCACCAGCGCCGGCTCGCGCACGGTGACGGCCCATTTCGTCACCGGCTTGGCAATCGACTCGATGTCGACGGCCTGGAAATCCTCCTTGTAGAGCCGCGCCCGCGGCGCCTGTCCGGTGACGCAGAGGATCGGAATCGAATCCGCGATCGCCGAATAGAGGCCGGTGATCATGTCGGTTCCGGCGGGACCCGACGTGCCGATGCAAACGCCGATGTTGCCCGCGTTCGCCCTAGTATAGCCCTCCGCCATATGCGAGGCGCCTTCGACGTGCCGCGCCAGAACATGCCGGATCGAGCCGTTCCGCTTCAGTGCGGAGTAAAGCGGGTTGATCGCAGCGCCGGGAACGCCGAAAGCGCAAGTGATCCCCTCGCGTTCAAGTATGCGGACTGCCGCATCCACCGCTCGCATCTTCATGTGATGATCCCGCTTCGCTATGAGTTGGCCTGAACAGGATCATCAGGCCCGCGACCGTCGATCTCAACGCAATCGATGGGATTTTCCACGCTGTGGCAGCACTCGCGATTTCTTGCTTGTCTCCAACCGATTAGCGCCTGCGAAAGCGTGGAAACAGGCAATGACGAGAGCAGCAGCAGGCTTTGCGCCTGCTACGGTTGCGTGCGGCTGCTGCCGCGCAGCTCTGCCGAAAGCTCGGCTGCGATCTGATGCACGATGGCACCGATCTCCGGCAAGCGATCATCCGTCAGCCGATCCGCCATGCCCGATACCGAGACCGCGGCGAACGGCTCGCTGCAATCGTTGAAGACGACCGCGGCCACGCAGCGCAGGCCGAGCCGCGCCTCCTCATCGTCCACCGCATAGCCCTGGCGGCGCACGGTCTCCAATTCCCTGAACAACTCGCCCGGCCGAATGATCGACTTCTCCGTCAGCCGCGGCATGCCGCGACGACGGATGATCGCATTGATGTCGGCGTCGGAATATGCGGCCAGCACCGCCTTCCCCACGCCCGAAGCGATCAACGCCACGCGTCCGCCGACCTTGGTCAGCGAGCGCATGATCTCCCGGCTTTCGATCCGGGATACGACGATGATCGAGTCGTCATCGACCACCGCAAGATTGGCGGTTTCCCTGGTCTGGTCGCGCAGCTTGCGCAGATAAGGCAAAGCCCGCGCGGAAAAATTGCGCCGGCGCATGAAGGTCGAGCCGACCACAAAGCTCTGCGCGCCGATGTGCCATTTCGACTCCTCGCGGTCGAACTGCACGAACCTGCGATTCTCCAGCGTCGTCAGCAGCCGATGCGCCGTCGACGGCGGCAAGCCGATGCGGATCGCAAGATCGGTCAGCCGGTAGCCTTCGTCGTCCTCGGCAAGTGCTTCCATGATTTGCAGCGCGCGATCGACCGATTGAACGCCGCCATCTCGTGCATCCGGATCCGGCTGCGCGCGAACATCGGGATCGGACGGCTTGCGGCGGATCGGCTCTCTTTTCATCACGACCTGACCCTAACCGGTTGTGGTTCAGAACGAAATCGCCCGCCGGAACGAGCGTCAGCATTGGCATATGGCATGCCATATGGCTTGGAAGTCAAGGCGACAATTTTCGCGAATAGGTCAGTATTTTTGCCATTTTTCTTGAAGAACGCCTCGATTCTTTTGTTTGACTTCTGGGATAATGTATACCACGATCGGTTCTTAACAACCCAATCGGGAGGACCATGCCATGTATGTCGGGGACATCCTTCGCACCAACCGTGCGCCCGCGGTGACGATCGGCTCGAGCGAAACCGTCAGCATCGCGGCGAACCTGATGTACGCCAGCAATGTCGGCGCGCTTGTGGTCAGGAACGGATCGCGCAGCGTCGACGCCTCGGTGATCGGAATGTTCAGCGAGCGCGACGTCGTCGCCGTGATCGCCGAGCGCGGTACGGGTGGCCTTGCCGCAAAAGTCGCGCAGTTCATTTCGCCGCGGCCGCTGGTGTCCTGCAATTCGCAAGACGCGCTCGCCGATGTCGAGCGTCTGATGGCCCGTCACGACATCCGCCACCTCCCCGTCATCGACAACGGCCGGCTCGTCGGCGTCGTGAGCATGCGGGACATCGGCTTTGCCTTGGAGGAAGCCGCCTGCGCGGCCTGACGGACGTTCCGAAGATCATTGCCACGCAACCCGGCTCGAGCCGTTGCGGCTCGTAATGTGTCCCCACCCTGCTCGCGAGGATTTCATGAAGATCTGCATCTACGGCGCCGGTGCCATCGGCGGCTATCTCGGTGTCGAATTGATGCGCGCAGGCGCCGATGTCAGCCTGGTCGCGCGGGGTGCACACCTCGCCGCGATGCGGCAGAACGGCCTGAAGCTGCTGATCGGCGACGAGGAGCGCGTGGTGCATCCTCGCTGTACCGATAACCCCGCCGAACTCGGCGAGCAGAATTTCGTCATCATCTGCCTGAAGGCGCATTCGATCACCGGCGTCATCGAACCGATGCGGCCCCTGCTGGGTGAGCGGACCCGCATCGTCACCGCCGTCAACGGCATTCCCTATTGGTATTTCTACAAGCATGGCGGCCGGCACGAAGGATCGACGCTCGAGAGCATCGATCCCGGCGGACGGCAGTGGAGCGAACTTGGCGCTGCGCGCGCCATCGGCTGCGTGGTGTACCCGGCGACCGAGATCGAGGCACCTGGCGTGATCCGCCACGTCTACGGCAACAACTTTCCGCTCGGCGAGCCCTCGGGCGAGGTCACGCCCGACGTCGAGCAGCTTTCCGCCCTGTTCACGGCGGCGGGCATGAAGGCGCCGGTGCTCGACCGCATCCGCGACGAGATCTGGCTCAAGCTGTGGGGCAATGTCTGTTTCAACCCGATCAGCGCCCTCACGCACGCGACCCTCGACGTGATCTGCAGCAATCCCGGCACCCGCGCGCTGTCCAGAGCGATCATGCTGGAAGCGCAGGCGATCGCGGAAAGCCTCGGCGTCAAGTTCCGGGTCGATGTCGAACGCCGCATCGAGGGCGCACGCAAGGTCGGCGCGCACAAGACCTCGATGCTGCAGGATCTCGAGCGTGGACGTCCGGTCGAGATCGATCCGCTGATCACCGTGGTGCAGGAGATGGGCCGGATGACCGGGATCGCGACGCCCGCCCTCGACGCGGTGCTGGCGCTGGTCGCGCAGCGCACCAGGCTGGCGGGCCTCTATGACGGGGCGGCCGGCGTGGCCGTAGCAGAAACCCTGGCGGTGGCGTGATCCCGATGGCAAACGTGACACGCTGGGTTCGTTTCCGCCACCGTGCCGATATCGGCTTCGGGCAACTCACCCCGTCCGGCATCGCGGTGCACGCCGGGGACATGTTCGCCAACGCGCGGCCGACCGGACGAACGCTGGCGCTTGATGATGTCGAGCTGCTTGCGCCGACCGAACCGAGCAAGATCATCGCGCTCTGGAACAATTTTCACGCGCTTGCGGCGAAGCTGCAATCACCCGAGCCGCCCGAGCCGTTGTATTTGCTGAAAGCGCCGACCAGCGTGACCGCGCCCGGCGCCGTGATCACGCGTCCAGTGGGCTACGACGGCAAGACGACCTACGAAGGCGAGCTCGGCATCGTCATCGGCAAAAGCTGCACGGCAGTTGCTCCCGAACAGGCCGACGCCTTCATCTTCGGTTACACCTGCACCAACGACGTCACCGCAGCGGACATCCTCAATCGCGACCCGACCTTCCCGCAATGGGCGCGGGCCAAGGGCTTCGACGGATATGGCCCGTTCGGTCCCGTCATCGCCTCGGGCCTCGACCCCGCGCGCCTCGTGGTGCGCACCATCCTCAACGGTGTCGAGCGCCAGAACTACCCGATCGCGGACATGATCTTCAGCGCGCAGGCGCTGGTCAGCAAGATCTCACACGATATGACGCTGTTGCCGGGCGACCTGATCTGCTGCGGAACATCGATCGGCGTCGGGGTGATGAAGGAGCCGGTCAATACGGTCACCGTCGCGATCGAAGGCATTGGCGAATTGACCAACGAATTTCGTCAGTAGGCGGCGGCACGACGACCGCCTGACGCCCGGACTAAACAACCAACACCTGCCTTGGGAGCGCACATGACCTCCAGCACGAAACTGGTATCGTCGCCCGGCGGCTTCCGCTGGCTTCAGCTCGCGATCGGTATCGTCTGCATGGCGATGATCGCCAACCTGCAATACGGGTGGACGCTGTTCGTCGATCCGATCGACGCGCAATATCACTGGGGCCGTCCAGCGATCCAGCTCGCCTTCACGATCTTCGTGATGACGGAGACGTGGCTGGTGCCGGTGGAGGCCTGGTTCGTGGACAAATACGGCCCCCGCATCGTCATCATGTTCGGCGGGCTGATGATCGGACTGGCCTGGGTGCTGAACTCATTCGCCGCGTCTCTCGTCATGCTCTATGCCGCGGCAATTGTCGCCGGCATCGGCGCCGGCGCGGTCTACGGCACGTGCGTCGGCAACGCGCTGAAATGGTTTCCGGATCGGCGCGGCCTCGCCGCCGGCGCGACCGCCGCAGGCTTTGGCGCGGGCGCTGCCCTCACCGTCGTGCCGATTGCCAACATGATTGCCGCGAGCGGCTACCAGAGCACCTTCCTGACGTTCGGAATCGGACAGGGCCTCACGGTTCTCCTGCTGGCCTGGTTCGTCCGCCCGCCGCATGGCGTCGAGGCACCCAGGAAGAAGCGGCTCAACCTGCCGCAGAGCGCGATCGACTACACGCCGCCCCAGGTGCTGCGCACCCCGATCTTCTGGGTGATGTACCTGGTGTTCGTCATGGTGGCTTCCGGCGGGCTGATGACCGCCGCGCAGATCGGGCCGATCGCCCACGACTTCAAGATCGCGGATACGCCGGTTACGCTTGCGGGCTTCCAGATGGCGGCACTGACCTTTGCCATCTCGCTCGATCGTGTCTTCGACGGTTTCGGCCGCCCGTTCTTTGGCTGGGTCTCCGACACGATCGGCCGCGAGCACACGATGTTCATCGCGTTCGCGACAGCGGCGCTGATGCTGCTGACGTTGTCCGTCTACGGCCACATTCCGGTGGTCTTCGTGCTCGCCACGGCGATCTATTTCGGCGTGTTCGGCGAAATCTACAGCCTGTTCCCGGCAACGTCGGGCGACACCTTCGGCGCCAAATACGCAACCACCAACAACGGCATGCTCTACACCGCGAAGGGCACCGCGGCGCTGCTCGTCCCGCTCGCCAGCATCATCTCCTCGCAGTTCGGCTGGCAGGCCGTGTTCATCGTCGCGGTGGCGCTCAATGCCACCGCGGCCCTCACCGCCTTGCTGGTGATCAAGCCGATGCGGCGCGCGTTCATTCTGGGCAGTGAGGGGACGGCTGGCGCCACAATCGCGCGCGCAAAGCCAGCCCTCGGCGAAAATCATCGACTGGAGACACCGGCGTCTTACGACAGTCTCAAGAAGACGCCATAATGCAGGACCTATCGGCCGGAGCGTAGCGATTGAGCGACATATGGACGGACTTGCGCGCTCGGACTGCGCTCCGGAAGATCTTCGATGCGGCCGTCGCCAGCGCCGATCCAAGGATGACCATCGCACGCGCCCTGCCGGCAAAGCCGAAGGGCAGATGCATTGTCATCGGCGCCGGCAAGGCTTCGGCCGCGATGGCCGCCGGCCTCGACGCGGCATGGCCTGACGTCGACCTTTCGGGTGTCGTGGTGACGCGCCACGGCCAGTCGGTTCCCGCGGGCCGCATCGATGTGCTCGAGGCATCTCACCCCGTTCCGGATGACTCGAGCAAGGCCGCCGCGCTTCGCATGCTGCGCGCCGTCGAGGGACTTTCAGCAGACGATCTCGTCATCGCCCTGATGTCCGGCGGCGGCTCGGCCCTGATGACCCTTCCCGCATCCCCGATGACGCTCGCCGACAAGCAGGCGGTCAACCGTGCACTGCTTGCGAGCGGCGCGACGATCGCCGAGATGAACGTCGTCCGCAAGCATCTGTCCGCGATCAAGGGCGGACGACTGGCGCTCGCCGCCCGTCCCGCCCACGTCATCACGCTGGTGATTTCCGACATTCCCGGCGACGACCCGGCGGCGATCGCCTCCGGTCCCACGCTCCCGGACCCCAGCACAAAGGCTGACGCGCAGGAGATCATCCGCCGCTTTGCAATCGAGCTGCCGGAAGCAGCGCGGCATGTCCTCGCGCAAGCCGACGAGACGCCGAAACCCGGCGAGATCGACGCCGATGTCCGCATCCTCGCCGCGCCGTCCCTTGCGCTGGACGCTGCAGGGCGCGCGGCCCGGGACGAAGGTCTCAGTCCGATCATCCTTGGCGACGCGATCGAAGGCGAGGCCCGCGAACTCGGAACCGTGATGGCGGGCATCGCCCGCTCGGTCGCGCAGCACGCGCAGCCCGGCCCTGCTCCTGCCGTGCTGCTGTCCGGCGGCGAGACGACAGTGACGATCGGGCGCGGCCCGGCGGGCCGCGGCGGCCGCAACACCGAATTCCTGCTCGGGCTTGCCGTCGCCCTGTCCGGCGCCGCGGATATCTGGGCGATTGCGGGCGACAGCGATGGAATTGATGGAACGGAAGATGCCGCCGGCGCTTTGATCGGTCCGGATACGCTGCGGCGCGCCGCCGCGAGTGGTCTCGACGCCCGGGCCTCCTTGGCAGCCCATGACAGCTACACGTTTTTCGACCGCCTTGGAGACCTCGTGCGCACCGGGCCAACGCTTACCAATGTCAACGATGTCAGAGCCGTGCTAATTGCGTCCGGCAAGCCAGCAATGAGGTAACCCATGCGTCGTCATCGACGGGCCAAGATCGTCGCAACCGTCGGCCCCGCGAGCAGTTCCCCCGAGATGCTCAAGGCGCTGCTGCTGGCGGGCGTCGATACGTTCCGTCTGAACTTCAGCCACGGAACCCAGAGCGACCACGCAACCGTCCACGCCGCGATCCGAAGGCTGGAACAGGAAGTCGGCCGGCCGATCGGCATTCTGATGGACCTCCAGGGTCCGAAGATTCGCGTCGGCACCCTGCGCGATGGAAAGATTGCCGTGGCGGCCGGAGAGACCATCCGGTTCGTGCTGTCCGGATCGGATGGCGACCGAACCTCGATTCCGCTCCCGCACCGGGAAATCTTTGCCGCGGTCGCCCCTGGCCACGACCTTCTGATCGACGACGGCCGGGTCCGCGTTCGCGTCGCCGGGCTCGGTGACGATTTCATCGAAGCCAAGGTGATCGTCGGTGGCACGATCTCGAATCACAAGGGCGTCAATCTGCCGGGGACGGTGCTCGATCTTTCGCCGCTCACCACCAAGGACCGCCTCGATCTGGAGTTCGGGCTGAAGCTGGGCGTGGATTGGGTCGCCTTGTCGTTCGTGCAAAAACCCTCCGATATCATCGAGGCGAGAGCCCTCGTTGGCGACCGCGCCGGCCTGATGGCCAAGATCGAGAAGCCGGCGGCGCTCGAGCGGATCGACGACATCATCCAGCTGTGCGACGCCATCATGGTTGCGCGCGGAGATCTCGGCGTCGAAATTCCGGATGAGGACGTGCCGGGGCGTCAGAAGGAGCTGGTGCGGGCTTGCCGTCTCGCGGTGAAGCCGGTGATCGTCGCCACGCAAATGCTGGACTCCATGGTCGCCGCGCCCACGCCGACGCGCGCGGAAGTCTCCGACGTTGCGACCGCGATCTACGATGGCGCAGACGCCGTGATGCTGTCGGCGGAATCCGCGACGGGCCGCTACCCGCGCGAGGCCGTCGAGATGATGGATCGCATCATCCGCAGCACGGAGCAGCACAAGATGTACCGCTCCATCGTCGAGGCGACCCAGCCCGGCGAGGAGCAGACGCCGCCGCACGCCGTCGCAACGGCCGCTGCCGACCTCGCCTCGGTGGTTCACGCCGCGGCCATCGTGGCCTACACGTCGAGCGGCACCACCGCCGCACGCGTCGCGCGCAAGCGGCCGAGCCTCCCGATCCTCGCCATCACCCCAAGCCGCGAAGTGTCCCGCCGCCTGTGCCTGCTCTGGGGGGCCCACAGTGTCCTTTCCGACGATGTCGGGAGCTATGAGGAGATGGTCGAGCGCGCGACGGCGCTCGCGCGCGCAGAGCAGTTTGCATCAAGCCGCGACCTCCTGGTCGTCGTCGCCGGCATTCCCTTCGGGCAGGCGGGAAGCACCAACAATCTGCGAGTCGTTTCGCTCCCCTGACGGGGCGGCGGCTCAGGGCATTGCGCCATACCAGATCACGAGCGCGAAGATCACCAACAAGACGACGGTGATGATCGCTTCGCTCGTGGGTATTCGCTTCAAGGGCCGCCTCCGCGCGGGAGCGGGATGCTGCGACGGGGCGGTGGTTCAACATCAGCACAACACCGCCCGCTTAAAATGCATGCGGACGGCGTCGGCTCTAGCCCCAGGAAGGAAATGCAAAATCCCGGTAGCCATTAGGTCTACATATCGGGCCAGAAAGTTCACGTGACGATTGGCATACTCCAAAGGGTGTAGGATCGCCGACCGCAAGCGACGCCATTGATATCATCCTTGGCGCCGTCGGCCTCATGACGATCTCACACCGCCCTCAGCGCCACGACCCGTCCGGCCCAAGCGGCAAAGTCGGATGGTCTCGGTTGCTCTCGTCGGGCTTGACCCTGAACCCCTGTCGAAACGCGAACCAGATAAAGCCGCCCAGTGCGGCCACACAGATCGGCGCGAGAATCCAATCGGGCATGTCGTGGTCCTCCAGTCTGCCGGTAGTTTGTCGCCCCTATCTTCGGCCCAGTTCAATACGGATGCCGCGCGCCGTTGCAGCGCGCCCCGCCAGGCGCTCGGCGTGGTCTGGCCGGCATCGCGCGGCGCGAACCAAAGCGCGGATTATGTCCGAGGGAGCAGCAGCACCTTTGCCCGAATGGTGAGACCGTGCCGCAAGTGATTGAAAATACTGGAGCGGGTGAAGGGAATCGAACCCTCGTATTCAGCTTGGAAGGCTGCTGCTCTACCATTGAGCTACACCCGCATCGGACGATCCCCTAACACGGCCCGACGGCCGCCTCAACCGCCTCGGCGGGCGTCCTTGTGCACAGGTCCACGGCAATATGCCCGCGTATTCCGCCCGGTTCCTGGCGCGGACGGGCCGGATGGCGGCCTTAACAGCGGCAGATTCGCCACCTATATTGCTGGTCCCATCAACAAAGAAAGGAGGTGATCTAGTGTCTTGTCTCAAGCGCTGTCACCTCGCTGGGATCGCCCGCTAGGCGCTGAGCAATCAGCCTGGCATCGGGGCGCTCTCAGCCCTGGACCAGCGAGACATCAAAACCGGGGGCGCGGCGGAAGCAACTCCGCCGCGCCTTTTTTGCTGTTCGAGCGGCGCGATTCGCCGCCGCCAGGCGACCTGCGGGATACCTTGTCGCGGCAAAAAATCGGTCTGATCCGCTACACATGAAATGTCGGCATGGGCGGGTGCCAGACGTCCTAGAGCATGATCCGGAAAACTGCGAAGCGGTCTTTCCGGGAAGATCATGCTCGAACATCATCGCGGTTCAGCGCCTGCCGCAGCAGAAATGAGGAGTCCACTAGATGCTTTATGCCATCCTGGCCTATCACGTCGAAGCCGAGGTCAAGTCGTGGAATGCCGATGAGGACGCAGCCGTGATGAGCGGTCTGCGCGAGGTCCATCAACGGCTGAAGGGCCGGCTCGGCCCGGCTGCACGGCTCGGCGAGACCCGCAAGGCCAGCACCCTGCGCGGGCCGGGCCACGGCGTCGTGATCGACGGCCCGTTCGCGGAAACCAAGGAGCAGCTGCTCGGCTTCTACGTGATCAATTGCGCCGATGAAGCCGAGGCGATCGCCGCGGCGCGCGACCTGCGCAGCGTCAACCCGTCAGCCGTCTACGAGATTCGCGCGCTGAAGCTCTTTATCCCCGGTGCACCATTTCCGGAGACCGCAGGCCCGAGCGACGCCTAGCAACTTGTTCAGCGGCTCGAGCGCTTCGGCAGCTTCGGCAGCTTGCTCGGATCGAACTTCGGCATCGGCAGATCCGGCGGCGGCTCGGGCGTCACGTCCTGGCTCGGAATCAGCGTCACCTCGAAGGCGAGATCGGGCACGGCGTCGGCCCTGCCGGTGGCGGTCGCGATCGTGCCGCTCGCTATTCCTTCGAGCCGCACCACGAGATCGTCGGTGCCGAACACTGTCTGATGACCTTCGGAGTGCCGCGTAGCGGTGAGGACGACCGAGAAGCGCTCGCCGTCGACCTCATAGGCGCCGTCGTAGCGCATGATGGCATCGCTGCCCCACAGCCTGCCATCGGCGACGTGCACGGTGCCGGTGCCGTCAGCGAGCGACGTGCGAAACCACGCCGCATAGGTGCCGTTCTTGAGCATGGAGCTTGTCTCCACCTGCTCCGTTTCACCGCAAACGATCTGGGCACCGTTGCGTTAACAGGCGGTGAAGGAACCCTGCCTTCTCATGACCCTGCGCTCATTGGCCGTCGATCTGCCGTCCCATGATGGCGATCGCCTTCTGATAGACCCCTGCCGCGTTCCATGCCTCGATCGCGGCGAAGTTGGGTTCCCCGGGCTGATAGCCGGCGCCGGCGCGCCAGCCGTTGGCACGCAGGAAATTCGCCGTCGAGGCCAGCGCATTGGCGGCAACGTCGAGATTGCCGACACCATAAGCGAGGACGTTCTTCGGCATGAACTGGGTCTGGCCGATCTCACCATGCATCGAGCCGCGCGTGCTGCCGGACAGGCTGCCGCGATCGATCAGCTTGAGCGCCGCATAGAGCTGCTCGGTGAAGAACTCCGGACGCCGGCAGTCATAGGCAAGCGTTGCGATCGACGACAGCATGTTCTGGTTGCCGCGCTGGCTGCCGAAGCCGCTTTCCATGCCCCAGATCGCGATCAACGGTCCCGGCGGCACGCCGTAGCGCTGCTGGATCGAGGCGAACATCGCCGCTTGCGACTGCTTCAGCGAACGGCCGCGCGCCACGATGGTCGCCGATCCCCGCTTGGCCATGAACTGCTCGAGCGACAGGCCGAAGCTGCGCTGGCCGCGATCCGCGGCAATCGTCGCGCTGGCATAATGCGCCTGCATCAGCGCGTCGATCGCGGGGGCGCCGACACCCTTGGCCCGCGCCTCGCCGGCAAACTGCTCCTTCCAGGCTTCGAACCCGCCGGGCCCGTTGCCGCACTGCGCCGCGTTCGCCGCTGTGCCCAGCGTTGCAACCATCACGACGATGGCGAGCGCCGACGTCGCAATCTGCCAGCCCCTGATCATCCGAAACCTCCTCCGCAAAAAAGTGCCGCCGCCCCCGGGGGGCGCGGCGCTGACGATGGCCTGACGTAGATGACCCGGCGATGAACGATCCGCCTCAGATTCGGCCGCAGAACGTCACGATATGTCGGCTGTGGCGGATTGACCATCCCGGCCGATAACCCGGATGAGTCCATATTCACAGCCGTCGTCCTGGCCTAGTGCGCAATTGCGCACTAGGCCAGGACGACGATGAAGATGGCTCTCGATTCAAGATGCCGCACAACGCGATGTCATCACCCGCGAAAGCGGGTGATCCAGTATTCCAGAGGCAGCTGTGCTTGAGCCGAGAGGCCGCGGCGTACTGGATCGCCCGGTCAAGCCGGGCGATGACAGATGAGAATGGGACACACCTTCGTATTCTCGCGGCATGACCTGTCCGAGCTTTGCTCTTCGTTCCCCTCTCTTGAAACAGAACGCGAGAAAGGCTGCGTGTCGATCGCGATCGCCCGGTCGAAAACGCGCTAGGGCACCTCGCCTCGCCTCAATGGGCCGACGGTCTGCGGGCGGTTGAGGAAGAACTCGCGGTTGCCGAGTGCGGCCTCCGCATACTGGTCGATCGCGACGATGATCGCCTGCACGTGGTGATAGCACCAGCCTTCCCGCGTTGCCATGTGCCGAACCTCGGCCAGCGCCTTGATCCAGGGCGCATGATCATCGCTGTCGTGGAAATACCGAAGCGGCTCTCTCATCTTTCCTCCGGCAAATCACATCTTCCAGCTCGGCGCGCTTGCGCGACAGCAAAAGCTGCGCAGACGCACTGTCGCGCCCGGCACGCCTGAGCCGGTTCACGGATGAATCGAGCGCGCGCAACTCGGCGCGCAGCCGCTGCATCCTGACGGCGTCATCACGCACGCGCTTCGCCGGCGACGAGTTCTTTCTTCGCCGCGCGAAGAAAGACGGGTGTCGCGGCCCGGCGGCGCGGAGCAACGCTCGCATGCACGATGATCGGGTCGCGGTCGCCCAGCACGGCCCGCTCTTCGACCAGACGGCTCATCACCAGCCGCATCTTCAGGAGGTCCCCGGCGACGAAGGCGCAGTCCTCGTCCCGGCTGATCTGCTGACGCATGATGGCCTCGGCCTCGAGCATGCTGACACGCAGCGCCCTGATCTGCCTGCGAATTTCGCTGATACGGTTGTCCATGGCGGCCTCCAATTCACTGTGGAGGGCAATTAGAACAAAACAAGAACATTGAGTCAAGTGATGACAAGCAGCGAAGCCGTCGTCGCGGACGGTGTCATCGAAACGCGATCGGGCCAGTTCCTTCTGCCGGAACCGCTGACATCATCATGGTCACGAATCAACGTGACGATGTTCGATGCAGCGAGATCCGCCACCGACGAACGCGCATGGCCGAGGATCACGCGAACGCACGCAAAGCACCGAGACGCAGCGAAGGCGCGACAGACCGTCACAGCTGACGGTCTCTGTCATTTTGCCGCCTTCTCCTCACCTGATATGCGCGTCGTCAAAGCTCCGAATGCACGCTACTGCCGCAGACAAACAGCCGACATATGGCTGTGGAACAATGCACCATTAAAACTTGTCTACCTAAGTAGACAAGTTAGAATAGGACCAGATTCTGTTTCGATCATTGCGCAGTACATGACCAAGTCCTCCAAACTGGTTGCCGCGAAGCGCGGCAAGGTTCTTCTGGTTCGACGCCGATCTGACGGGCTGTGGATGTTCCCCGGCGGCCGCAGGCGCGCGCGCGAGACCGGGAAGGATTGCATCAAGCGCGAGATCAAGGAAGAGCTGCCGAAGCTCAAGCTCGGCCGGCTCAGCCTCTGGAAGGAAGTGACGGCCAAGAACAAGCGTTCCGGCCGCAGGATGAGCGACGCGATCTTCATCGCCAAGAACGCCAAGGGACGGCTGGCGATCGGCGACAAGAAGGAGATCGACCGCGCCGCCTGGCAGAAGCCCCGCGGCATCCGCCTGACGGCGACCTCGCGCTACATCCGCGACCGGCTGTTTCCGAGAAAGTAGCGGCGCCGGAGATAGACGGCGGGCGCTGATTTCGGCGCCGCGATCTGGCGATTGCGCCGGCATATCTTGCTGATTTCTTGAGCTTCGCACTCCATCGACGCGTGCTAGGAATGACGTGATCCGTTTCGTATCGGACCACGACATGAGTCAGAATCCGCCAGCATGACCTTCCCCTCCAACCGCCAGCGGCGGCTATTCAGAATCGTCTCCGCGCGTTGGCAACGCCGGGCGATCTTCTTGCTGGGCGGCATTGCGGTCGGTGCGGCGGCTGTCGCGCTGGCGCAGCTCGCCGATCTGGCGCAGATCGCCTTTTCCGCGCTGGTGTCGCATTTCCGTTATGCCTCGCTGCTGCTCACGCCCGCCGGCTTCGCGCTGTCGGTCTTCCTGACCAATCGCTTCTTTCAGAATGCGCAGGGCAGCGGCATCCCGCAGGCCATCGCGGCACGCCATCTGACCGACCAGACCGCGCGCGAGAGCCTGGTTTCGCTGCGCGTTGCGGCCGGCAAGATCCTGCTGACCCTGTTCGGCCTGCTGTGTGGCGCATCGGTCGGGCGCGAGGGACCGACGGTGCAGATCGGCGCGTCGATCATGTTTGCGCTCGGCCGCTTCTCGCCCCGCCGCCAGCCCGGCCTGATCCTCGCCGGCGCGGCCGCGGGCGTCGCGGCAGCCTTCAACACGCCGCTCGCGGGAATCGTGTTCGGCATCGAGGAGATGAGCCGCGCCTTCGAGACACGAACCTCCAGCCTGATCATCGGCGCGGTG
The DNA here is from genome assembly GCF_040446015.1 of Bradyrhizobium sp. INPA03-11B. Classification (NCBI taxonomy): domain Bacteria; kingdom Pseudomonadati; phylum Pseudomonadota; class Alphaproteobacteria; order Hyphomicrobiales; family Nitrobacteraceae; genus Bradyrhizobium; species Bradyrhizobium sp. INPA03-11B. Next base: position 73,007 of record NZ_JASGSR010000025.1, on the reverse strand, counting down.
ATCGCCGCGGGCCTGACGTCGCTCGCGCTGATGGGCAACTATACGTATTTCGGCACCAGCGCGACGGGCTTGCGCAACGGCGCCGACTGGCTCGCGATCCCGCTCTGCGGCGTGGCCGGCGGTCTGGCGGGCGGCCTGTTCAGCCGCATCCTGATCGTCATGGCGCGCGGATTTGCCAATCCGGCCGGGCGCGCGATCAAGCGCTATCCGGTCGGCTTTGCCGCGATCTGCGGATTGGTCGCAGCGATCTGCGGCATTGCGTCCGACGGCGCGATCTACGGCACGGGATATCAGCAGGTGAAGTCCGCGCTCGAAGCCGGGTCACAATTGCCCGCGAGCTTCAGCGTTTGGAAATTCCTCGCCACCACGTTCGCCTCGATCAGCGGCATGCCGGGCGGCATCTTCGCGCCCTCACTCGCGGTCGGCGCCGGGCTCGGCTCCAACATCGCCCCGCTGTTTCACGGCGCGCCGCTGCCGGCCATCATGCTGCTCGGCATGGTTTCATACTTCGCGGGCGTGGTTCAGGCGCCCATTACGGCCTTCGTGATCGTCACCGAGATGACCGACAATCACGCGATGGTGGTGCCGCTGATGGCCGCGGCCCTGATCGCGCATGCGAGCTCGCGCCTGATCTGCAAGGAAGGCGTCTATCACGCCCTCGCCAAGGGATTCATCGACCGGGCCTCGTCGCCGCAGAAGACGACGCCGGCCTGAGATGTCCGGCCGATCAGGTTTCAGCCGTTATAGGCAAACAGCTCGATCGGCTCGCTGAAGCCGCGCACCGCATGCTCGCCGACATGCTCGAGCGCGAAATCATGCGCGACCAGATCGGCAAATGCGCGCGACAGCAGCACGTTCCTTTTCAACTGCTTGGTCAGCGCCTCGAGGCGCGAGGCCATGTTCACCGCAGGACCGATCACGGTGAAGTCGAGCCGGCTGCGCGACCCGATATTGCCGTACATGACGTCGCCGACATGAACGCCGATGCCGTAGTTCATCGGCGCCCTCCCCATCATGCTGTTCTTTTCGCTGAGCGCCGCCATCGCCAGCCGCGCCTCAGACACCGCGTGCAGCAGGTTGGCGCAGGCCTTGGGCTCGCTGAGCGGGAAAATGGCGAGCAGCCCGTCGCCGATGAATTTCAGGATTTCGCCGCCATGCCGCACAATCGGCTCCGACATCGCGTCGAAATAGTCGTTCAGGAGATCGATGACGTCGTCGCGCGGCCAGGAGTCCGAGATCCGGGTGAAATCCCTGAGGTCGCAGATCATGATCGCGGCGTGGACCGTCGTGCCGCTGCCGCGCCGCGTCGCACCGGCCAGGATCATCTCGCCGGCATGGGTGCCGACATAGGTCTCGAGCAGCGTCCGCGCCAGGCGGTTCTTCATCCGGATCTCGCTGACCAGCGCCAGCACCGGCAACACGTTCCGCAGCCGGGCGATATCAGCGTCATCGAAGCCGCCGGCACGGTCGGTCGCGAAGGTCACGACATGCCGCTTGCCGAGCGTATGCAGCAGCGGCCAGGCCACATAGTCGGTCAGGCCTTGCGCGCGCATATCGTCAAAGAGCGCGTGCTTGCGGCCCTGTGACGGGTCACGTTCGAGCTTCTCGCGCACCTCGCTGGCGCCCTGATGGATTTCATAGACCGGACTGCCGATATATTCCGATCGCTGCTGGACATCGTAGTCCACCCGCGTGATCTCCGCCTCTTGCTTCCCATCCGCCCACATGATCCGGGCACCCAGCCATTGCGGATGCTGGATCAGCAGATTCATCGTCGCCCGCTTGAGCGGGATGCCCGCGCCCTGCAGCCGGAGGCAGAGCTCGGCGAAGATGTTGTCGATGAAGCGCTGGTCGCGGGTCTCGTTGGTCAACCAGCTCACGACGTCGCCACCGGACTGCGGCGTGACGGACTCGATGTTGGGCGCGTTCATGGCTGGCTCCGGAGCGGCGGGTGGGGTCGGCACGCGATATGTCGTGCTTCCGCCCGGCCGCGTCAACGCTGCCAAGAGCAATGTGATCGGGTAAATCGGCGCCACCGGCTTCGGCGTGACGCCGTGAGAACGAGCGCTCTGCCCGCGAGCGTGCTCAGGCGCCTACCCGCCCAGCCGGTCCACCTCGGCCGTGCCGGCCTTCATGACGAGCGGGATGTGCTCGCCCTGACCGAGCAGGCACGACACATCGCGCAGCGGATTGCCTTCCACCACCAGCAGGTCGGCGAACGCCTCCGGCGCGATGCGGCCGAGCTTGCCTTCCATGCCGAGCACCTCGGCGCCGACGATGGTCGCACTGGCGATCACCGCCTGCGCACCCAGCAATTCGGCGCGGATCCGGAACTCGTCGCACTGCAGGCGCTGCGACGGCCCGAGCAGGTCGGAGCCGTAGCCCATCTTCACCCCGGCCTCGCGATAGATCGCGAGCGAACGCAGGCCGGCGTCGCGCACGTCGGCGATCTTGGCGACGCTCGCCGCCGGCAAGCCGTACTTCGCGCCCTCATTGGCCAGCGCCTCGTAGGTGACCAGCGTCGGCACCACATAGGCGCCCTGCTCCGCCATCAGGCGCGCGGTCGGCAGATCGATCAGATTGCCGTGCTCGATGGTGCGCACGCCGCAGCGCACCGCGCGCTCGATCGCCTCCGCGGTGTAGGCATGGGCCAGCACATAGGTGTGCCGCGCCTTCGCCTCGGCAACGATGGCGCGGATCTCGTCCTCGGAATAACCGTACGCGCCGATCGGATCGGTCGGCGACGCGACGCCGCCGGAGGCCATGATCTTGATCTGGTCGGCACCCATCTGCAGCTCCTCGCGCACCGCCTTGCGCACGGCATCGACGCCGTCGACGACGCGCGCGATGGCGCCGACCCGCACGCAGCAGGAGCAGGTCGGATCGGCCAGATAGTCCGAGCGGGCCCGCCCGTCGCCATGGCCGCCGGTCTGGCTCAGCGCGCGGCCGGAGACGAACAACCGCGGACCATCGGTCAGGCCGGTGTCGATCGCCTGCTTCAGCGCATATCCGGCGCCGCCGGCATCACGGACGGTGGTGAAGCCGCGCTTCAGCATGCCGCGCAACAGCATGGTCGAGCGCAGCGTGACCAGCACATTGGCCATGCGCGCCTGCTGCGACAGGTCGAGCTCGACCGCGACCGCATGCACATGCAGGTCGATCAGGCCTGGCATCAGGGTCTTGCCCTTGAGATCGATGACCCGATCGGCCGAAGTGTCGATCGGCCGATCGGAGACTTCCTTGATCAAGCGATCCTCGACCAGCACGTGGTGCCCTTCGAGCAGATCGGAGCGCAGCGGATCGAGCAGCGCGGCATTCTTGAAGAGGATAGTGGACATGAAGGATCTCCTGTCAGGACGCCGCCGTGGTCACGCGGTCTTGCTTGCAATTTCTTCCAGCGATCGGCCGCGCGTCGGCACGCCCATCAGCACGACGGTGAGCGCGCCGATCAAGAGGACCGACGTGGTGACGCCGAATACGCCGGCAAAGCCGAAGTTCGGGTAGAGGTAGCCGACCAGGATCGGTGCTGCGATCGCGCCGATGCGGCCGATCGCGGATGCGAGCCCGGCTCCGGTGGTCCGGATCGATGTCGGGAACACTTCGGCCGTGTAGGCATAAACGCCCGCATAGGTGCCGTTCATGAAGAACGACAGCAGCAGGCCGGCCGTCATGATCTCGCCATCGCTCTTGGCAAAGGCGAGCCCGAGCGCGCTGACGCCGCCGAGCAGCATGTAGGTCGCAATCGTCGCCTGCCGTCCGATCCGCTCATTGAAGAAGGCGGCGGTGAAATAGCCCGGCACCTGCGCGCAATACATCGCGAGCGAATAGCCAAAGCTCTTGGTGATGCTCATGCCGTTCTGCACCAAGAGGCCGGGAATCCAGACGAAGAAGGAATAGTAGCTGAACGTGATCGACAGCCACATGATCCAGGTCATGGTGGTGATGCGGGCCTGGCGGCCGGCCAGCAGCGCCGCAAAATTGCTCAGCAGCGTTCCCGTCGATAGGGCAGGCAGCGCGGGCTCGGGGACCGGAGCCGGCAGCGCGCGGCCCTCGCGCGCGAAGACGGCCTCGATCTTGTCGAGCACCGCTTCGGCCTCTTTGGCCCTGCCGCGGCTTTCCAGCCAGCGCGGCGATTCCGGCAGCGACCTCCGCCACCACAGCAGCATCACGACCGGCACCGCGGTGATGACGAGCACGATACGCCAGCCGTTCTCGTAGGCAGGCACAATGAAATAGCCGAGCAAGGCGGCGGCGACGAAGCCGAACGAGAAGAAGCCCGCGAGCGCACCGGTGAAAGCGCCCCGGTAACGCCGCGCCACGAACTCCGCGAGATACGGCGCGATGATCGCGCTCTCCGCGCCGGTGCCCATGCCGGCGACGACGCGCGCGGCAAAGAACGCCGGCCAGCTGTCCACCGCCGCGCTCGCCAGCGAGGCCACGCTGTAGAGTGCCAGCGCCGACATCATCACCGCACGGCGGCCGATCAGATCGCCCAGCGTCCCCGCCAGCAGCGCGCCAAAGAGATAACCGACGAAGGTGCTGCTGCCGAGCACGCCGGTCTCGACATTGGTGAGCCCCCAGGCGGTGCGCAGCACCGGCAGGATGAACGCCAGCACCGCGGCATCCATCGCGTCGAACAGATAACCGAGGCCGCCCATCAGCAGCAGGTGCACATGGAAACGCGCGAACGGCAGGCGCTCGATGCGCGCCGAAATCATCGACATGAAATAGCCCCCCTCCGCCCCGCGATCGGCACACGCCGCAGGGTCAGCCGGGCAATGATAGACAAATCCGCATTATGGGAATAATTTATAATTGTTATCTGGTACATCACCACGGTGAATATTGCCCCTGTCCTTCCGCACGCTCGACCTCAACCTGTTGAAAGTCTTCGAGGCGCTGATGACCGAGGGCAGCGTCACCCGCGCCGCCAGCGCGCTGACGATGACCCAGCCCGCGGTCAGCAACGCGCTTGCGAGGCTGCGCGACGCGCTGGGCGATCCCCTGTTCGTCAGATCCGGCACCGGAATCCGCCCGACCCAGCGGGCCGTGGCATTGTGGGATCCGATCGGCGGCGCGCTGGAAAGCATCCGCGGCGCGCTCGACGAGAAGGTCTTCGATTCACGCAGCGCGCAGACCGAGTTCAGCCTGTCGATGTCGGACTACGTGGCGTCTCTGGTGATGCCGCGGCTGTTGAACCGCTTTGCCGAGATGGCGCCGACCGCGCGGCTGCGTACCGCACCGAACACCATCATCGGGATCGCCGACCAACTCGAGGACAACCGGGTCGATTGCGTGCTGAGCGTCTATGTCAACGAGGCCCAGCATCCGGGACTGATCCGCTCGCGTTCGCTGTGGACGGTCGACTATGCCTGCTTCATGCGGCGGGATCACCCGCTTGCGAACCGGAGCCGGCTGAACGTGCGAAGCTTCCTCAACGCCAAGCATGTCGATGTGAGCCTCGCGGGCCGGACGGCGCCGACCTACGATCAGTTCCTCGCCTCGCGCGGGCTGTCGCGCAACCTCGTCGCCATCGTCAATCACTACAACGCCGCCTACGAGATCGTCCGCCAGTCCGACCTGATCGCCGTGCTGCCGCGCGATCTCAGCGCGCAGTCCCGCCAGGCGCCCCATCTCCACGCCGTGCCGGTACCGCTGCCGGCGCCGCCGCGCATCGTCAGCCTGTTCTGGCACCAGCGCAACGACACCGTGCCCGCGCAGCGCTGGCTGCGCGAGACGCTGGTGGAGTTGTTCGCGCGGATCGAGTGAACAGGCGCAAGGCGTGCCCCCGTCAGGTCGATGTCGGCGCGGGCTCGATCGATGCTTCGTCCGCGGCCGGCAACCCGCCGCTCCGCGCCAGCGGACGTCCAAAGAGCCGATGCAGCGCCAGATAGCTCACCGCTGCCACGCCGATCCCCGTGAGCCACGACAGATCGACCCCACCGGTCGCGAGCGCCAGCGGACCTTGCATTGCCTTGATCGTGCCCATCTGGAACGCCCACGCCGCCACGAAGCCGGCAGCAAAGGCGATCAGCCCCGCCCAGTTGAAATCGCGACCTCGCCCCGGCTCCTCGTAAAGCGACGCGACATCGATGCGGCCGCGTCGCACGAGGTAGAAATCGGCGAGCGTGACCCCGGCCCATGGGCTGATCCAGACGATCAGGGCGACCATGAAATTGTCGAACGCATGCGCGAAATCGCCCGATTGCAGGAAAGCGTAGAGGATCGCGGAGGCGATCAGGCCGGAGACCACCGAGATCACCCAGCGCGGCCGCCGCAGATCGAGCGCGAGCGAGGACAGCGCCGCTGAATAGATCACGACGATGTTGGTCGCGATCGGGCCATGGAGCAGCACCAGCAGCACCGGCAGCGCCATGGTGCCGAACGCGGCAATGATCAGCTTCGACGGATCGGAGCCGGCGCCGGCGGACGCGATCGCAGCGCCGAGGAGCGCGAGCCAGACCGTCGGCAGGAACATGCCGAGGAATGTCGCACGGAACACTTTGGCGGCGCCGAGCGAGGGTTTTGTGAAGCGCGTATAGTCGGAGGCATAGGTGAGCCACGAAATGCCCCAGCCGATGCCGATCGCGGTCATCAGTTGCGTCGCCGCGGCGAAGGCCGGCATGCCGGTCACACCAGCGGACTGCCATTTGATATCGACGCGCAGGAACGCGAGCGTGGTCATGACGGCCATGATCAGCAAAATGACCGGCATGGTGTAGCGCTCGAACACCTTGATGGCGTTGAAGCCCCAGGCTGCGATGCCGACCTGAAACAGCATCACCAGCACCGCGATCGCGTATTTGAGCTCGACGCCGCCACCGATTCCCATCCGCTCGAGCGCGGCCATGCAGAGGTCGAGCACGATCCAGGTGTTGATCGCAACCCACCCCATCGGCATCAACACCTGCGCCAGTGCCGGCAGATAGGCGCCGCGCCGGCCGAACGCCAGGCGGCCGAGCACCATCTGCGGCACGCCGGTGCGGTGTCCCATCAGGCAGAAGGCGGCAAACAGCGCCGCGCCGAACAGATTGCCGACGACGATGACGGCAAGCGTTTGCAGCAGGCTGAGGCCGAGCTGGATGCCGAGCGCGCCGAGCACCCAGTTGATCGGCGCGATGTTCGCGCCGGTCCAGATCCAGAATTGATCGAACGCCGACGACGTGCGGTGCGCCGCCGGCACCGGCTCAATTCCGTGGGCATCGAAGCCGGCTTCATCCTGCGCCGGAAGCTGTGTCTGCTTGAGCAACATGTTTCCCCCGTTTGTCCGGCGCATTGGCTTTGGGCCGGGATGGGGCATCTGAGCAGCAGGCGGCGATGAAACGATAATGAGAAATCCTCAAGCCGGGTTGAGACCATATCGAGAGTGAAGCTTGCATACCGGATATGGACAAATCGGGCTGCGACAAAGCCGGCACACCGCGCCACAATGGCGCGCTGCTTCACTGTTGAGATTTTCTCAACTCGCCTGCCGGATTCGTCAATCACGCCGCCCGCGGCACTCGGTCATTGTGGAGCCGACGCATTGCCCCCCATCAGCCGAGGTCAGGGATGACGACACTTCTGCATATCGATGCCAGCCCGCGCGGCGACCGTTCGGTCAGCCGGAAGCTCTCCAGATCGCTTGTCGAGCACTGGCTCACGCACGAGCCCGGCGCCACGATCATTTCGCGCGACGTCGGCCGCAATCCTCCGCCCCTCATCACAGAGGCGTGGGTGGCCGCGGCCTTCACCACGCCCGGCGACCGCACGGCGGAGCAGCACGACGAGCTTCGCCTCTCCGATGAGCTGATCGACGAGCTCGACCGCGCCAATGTGATCGTGATCGGGGCGCCGATGCACAATTACGGCATGCCGGCGGCGCTGAAGTCATGGTTCGACAAGGTGATCCGGATCGACAAGACCTTCAGCTTCGATCTCGCACGCGGCGACTTTCCGCTCGATCCGATCATGCGCGGCAAGACGCTGGTGGTGCTGAGCTCGCGCGGCGAATTCGGCTTCGGCCCCGGCGGGGTGCGGGAGACCATGAACCATCTGGAAACCCATATCTTCACCTGCGCCCACTATCTCGGGGTGCAGGAGAGCCATCTGATCGCGGTCGATTATCAAGAATTCAACGATGAACGCTACCGGCGATCGCTCGCCGACGCCTTTGCCGCGATCCCGGTGCTGGTCCGGCAGTGTCTTGGAATCGACGGGCCTGTTAATGTTGCAGCGGAATGATGCGCCCAAGCCTGCCGGCTGCGCGAGGATGATCCGATGATAAAGAATCCCATCCCCTGGCCGAATGGCGCGCGCTGCGCCTGTGCGATCACGTTCGACGTCGACGCCGACAGCCTGATTCACGTCGCGCGGCCGAAGGATTCGTTCGACCGGCTCTATCCGATCACGATGGGGCGATACGGGCCGACCGTCGGCGTGCCACGCATCCTGGAAACCTATCGCCGCCTTGGCCTCAAGCAGTCGTTCTTCATGCCGGCCTGGACCATGCAGCGCTATCCGGATGCGGTCGAGGCGATCCTCAGGGGTGGCCACGAGATCGGCCATCACGGCTACATCCATGAGGATCCGACGGAGATTTCCTCGGCGCAGCAGCGCGAAGCCTTCGAACGCGCCCTCGCCATTCATGTCGCGATGACCGGACGCAAGCCGCGCGGCTACCGCGCGCCGGTCTACAACGCCAACCAGACCACGATCGATCTCCTGATCGAGCATGGCTTTGTCTACGATTCGTCGCTGATGGCCGACGACATCCCGTACCAGATGCGCACCGCGCGCGGATCGCTTTACGAGATGCCGCCGCATTGGGGATCGGACGATTGGCCGCCTTTCGCCCATTACGCGGAGATCGGCTATATGATGCCGGTCAAATCGCCGAGCGAGGGCCTTGCCGCATCCTTCGAGGAGTTCGAGGCCGCCTATGAGGCCGGTGGATTCTGGATGGGGATCTGGCACCCGTTCCTGACCGGCCGGCTTGCCCGCTGGCGCGTGGTGGAGCGCTGGCTCGAGCGGATCGTCGCCGAGCGCAAGGTCTGGTTCGCATCGCTCGAGGAAATCGCCGCGCATCTCGACGGCCTGGTCAGGGCAGGAACCTACCAGGTCCGCGTCGAGACCCTGCCCTACTTCACGCAGCCCGTGTCATGACCTGTCCGGGAGCCGCGCGAAATGCCGCGGCCTCCCCGCGCAGCCAATCGATGAATGCCGTCACTGATTTGCGCCGGGCAGCACCTGGCGCATCCACCAGGCGATAGGCGAAGCCCGCAAGCGCGGGTCCGTCGAGCCGGCGCAGCGTGCCCTCGCGCAATTGCTCGTCCACCAGCGCGTCGCTGCACAACAGCGGTCCGAGCCCGCGCTCGGCGGCGTGCAGCGCCAGCGGCTCCTCGCTGTACCAGGAGATGCGGAAGTCCCGGCCGGGATCATGATCGGCCCCCGCAAGCCAGGCCGACCACGCCGGCGAATCCAGCGCGGCGTTCTTCCAGCGGAACGCCAGCAACGAGCGCGAACGGATGTCGTCGATGCCTGGACGGGCACCGGGCGGACAGATCGCGCTTGCCGCAACCGCAATGTAGCGATCGCTGAACAGCACCGATGGCTCGCCGGCGCGGTCGACGCGTCCGTAGCGAATCGCCAGATCGACGCCCTCGGTGCCCGGCGCCCGCACCTCTTCGGTCGCATCGATGTGGACCACGAGGTGAGGAAATGCCGCATTGAACCGCGCGAGCCGCGGCATCAGCCAGCGTTCGGCGAACGCGCGCGTGGTCGATACGGTGATCGCATCGCCGTCGGCCGGCGGCCGGATCGCGGCGAAGGCGCTCGCCATGCGGTCGAAACCGTCGCGCAGCATGGGAAACAGCGCATGCCCCTCCGCGGTCAACACGACCGCGCGCCCGGAGCGCTCGAACAGCTTGTGTCCGAGGATCGCTTCGAGTTGCCGGACCTGGTGGCTGATCGCCGTCACCGTGACGCAAAGTTCGTTGGCGGCGGCGGTGAAGCTTTCGTGGCGCGCCGCGGCTTCGAAGGCGCGGACGGCATTGAGCGGCGGCAATTTGCGCATGATCGGTTCTCCGCGCGGCCGCATCAGGCGATGAGAAAATGCGCGTCGGTCGGCCGCATGTCGTTCACCGGCACCATGTCCTGCGGACAGGCGGAGAATACGATGACCAGGTCCATCTCGGCGCGCAGCGTCACATACTGCCCGGCCTCGCTGACCGGCGACTTGAAATCCAACTCTCCATTGTCGGTGACGGGCACGTTCATGAACAGATTCAGCGGAGCCGGCGTCACCGCAGCCGACAGGCCGACCGCCTCGAGTGCGTGCGCCAGATTCTGCGTGCAATTGTCGTGATGGCCGGCGGCGCCGAGCTGACGATAGCGGTGAATATCGCAGGCCGCGATCAGTGTGTCATGGATTCCCGGCGTCGTGTCGGCAACGAAGGTGAGGATCGCGCGGCGCCGGTTGGTCGTCAGCGTATCGCCGACGCGGGGAATGAGCCGCAGCATCGATGCACGGCTGTGCTCCATCGACATGAACTCGCCGGTGTCGTTGGCATTGAAGGCCCAGGTATCGACCACCTGCTTGCCGTGGGTGTTGACCACGGTGACGGTCTCTCCCGCTTGCAGGCGCGCCGCCACGCCGTTGCGGGCTGGGATCAGGCGGGCACGGGTGAGATTGGCGGTTGCAGCGGTCACGTGATGTCTCCTCAAGGCTCTGACGCGCCATTGGAGCACCGCCGGTCATGTAATTCTAATAATATTAATTGTGTCCATTATAACGTATTCGTATAGTCGTCCCATGCGTCTCAGACAGCTCGAATGCTTCCGTGCCCTGATGCTCCACGGCACCATGACGAGAGCGGCCGAACTGCTCGGCATGTCGCAGCCCGGGATCAGCACGATGATTGCGGGCCTCGAGCACGAGACCGGCCTTAACCTGTTCGTGCGGCGCGGCGGCCGCCTGCAACCGACCCCGGAAGCCAAGCTGTTCTATGTCGAGGCGGCGCGCGCGCTCGAAGCTGCCGAGAACGCGTCGCGCGTTGCCGCCGAGATCAGGTCCGGGCGGCGCGGTCACCTTGCGATCGCCGCCTATCCGAGCATCTCGATCAACCTGCTGCCGCGGCTGCTGTCGCAATTCGCCAAAAACAAGCCGGAGCTGCAGATCAAGATCATCACGCGGAATTCCGCGACCGTGCGGGAGCTGATCTCGACCCAGCAATTCGATCTCGCAATCGCCGAACTGCCGCTGGATTATCCGACCTCGCACATGGAGGTGTTCTCGTATGACTGCATGTGCATGCTGCCGAGCGCGCACCCGCTTGCGAAGCTGAAGCAGATCACCCCCGACGACCTCGACGGCGTCCCGTTCGTGACGCTGTTCCGCGGCGATCCGATCTACCAGCAGCTGGCGTCGGCCTTCTCCGAATATGGCGCACGCTGGAACGTGGTCGCAGAGACGGAGTTCTTCTCGACCGCGTGCCAACTCGTCGCCGAAGGCCGTGGCGTCGGTATTGTCGATCCGGTGGTGAGCAAGCCGTTCACCGAAGGCCTTGTCGTTCGTCCGTTCAAACCGAGGATCCAGTACCAGATCGCCATCCTCTCCCCCACGCACGAAGCGCCCTCCCAGGTGGCGCAGGACTTCGCCGGATTGCTCCGCCGCGCGCTGCGGGCGTGAGCATCGGATGGCACCCAACCCATGGATTGTTGCCAGTCCTGAGCGTCTTGGCCAGACGCGGCAGCCTCATGCGGCCTGACGATCGCGCGATATCACCGCGCGGCCTCGCATGATCGAGCTCTCTCACGTGCTGGCCGGAGCCCGACGCAAGCGCCGCAGGCCGCGGATCGCATCGCGCGCCGGCACCTCAAGCACGAAATGCGTACCGATCGACACGGCGACAGTCGTTCCGGCCAGCAGGCCGAAAATCGCCGGGGACCAGATGTCGAGCGGGCCGAACCTCGTCATGAAACTGATCAGGATGATGAAATGCGTCATATAGATCGAGTAGGAAATCACGCCGAGGAAGTGCATCGGCTTCGATCCAAGCAGCCGTGAGCTGAGCGAATCCTCGCCGGTTCCAGCGAGCACCACGAACGGCCAAAGGAACACCGGCATCTGCGGGTTGATCAGGCCGCGATAGGCCAGCAGCACAATGAGCCCGACGCCGCACCAGATCACGCCGGAAAATCGCGTGCACGCGGCATGAAGCCCGTCACGGCGCTGGTAACTCGCGAAGACGAGCCAGCCCGAGACGAATCCGCAGGTTGCCCGCACCACCGGAACCCAATAGCTCAACTGGCTTTCCGGGACGCTCAGACCGATGCTGCCCTCAAAATAGTAGCGAGCGAACAGCCAAAAGCCGACGGCGGAGCAAACCACGATGCCGAGAAACCTGGTCGCAACCGTGGACGGTGCGTTCCGGAACAGCAGCAGCGGAAACAGCACGACATAGCAAAACCACTCGGCCGAGAGCGACCAGGCCGGCGCGTCCCAGTGCATGCCGGTACCGATCACTGGCCACGCATTCAGCATGGTGAGCTGCAACGCGAAGTCCAGGGCAGCGCGGCCGGCGGGATAGGTGACCGGATCGACCAGGTATGGCCACACATAGAGCGCGCCGGCGGAGATCAGACAGACCACATAGAGCGGATAGACGCGGGCAATGCGCGCCGTCAGATAGTCTGGAAAGCGGAACGTCTCGCGGCTGTAGACATAGGACAGCGTGAATCCGCTGAGGCAAAAGAACAGGTCGACGGCGTTGTGCCACATGAATGCGGCGCCGGCATTGGCGGGAAAGGCATTGTTGAAATGAGCGAGAGCAACGGCCATAGCGGCCGCCCCTCGCAGCCCGGTCAACGCCCGTAGCTCCTGCCGCATTCCCGCGCCCTTGCTTCGCGGGTTTTCCCGCGTAAGGGCGAGTGCTTACCATCTCTGGTAACGCAGACACAATTAGCGCGATTGCGGCGTCCACTTAAACTTTAGGTGGAGCCAGATTTAGCTGATAGAGCCCGCCTTCGCTCACTTCGCTACGATGGAGTTTTGCTGGCTTGCCTAGCCGTAGCTCGCGAAGCGAGCGAAGGCTGGTGGGGGAGGCAGGACTCGAACCTGCGAAGCCATGAGGCGGCTGATTTACAGTCAGCTCCCTTTGCCACTCGGGACACTCCCCCGTCCAACAGCATCAGACCGGCCGCGCGAGTGGCGGCGGACCGGGTCATCGAAATGACGCTGATAACCGGCCGACCCGAAGCGGGTGCGCGGTCGGGCGCGTTTATGGGGGAAGGCGGTCCCCAAAGTCAACCAAGCGGGCCGCCTATTTGGAGGTTAAATTGCCAATATTCGGGAGCCGTGACACAAGCCTCACATGAGCGATCGCGACCGCAGACCCAATTTCCGAGGCAAGGGCGGTAAACCCTTCCAAAAAGGGCCGAAATTCGCCCGCCCGCAGGGCCGGCGGGACCGCGAATCCGGTTCCGACGGGCCGGTGATTCTGTACGGCTGGCACACGGTGGCGGCGGCGCTCGCCAACCCGGACCGGCGGATCCGCAAGCTTTACCTGACCGAGAACGCGGCGCGGCGGCTCGCCGAGGAAAACATCGCGACCCGCGTCACTCCGGAGATCGTCCGGCCCGGCGACCTCGATCGGCGCCTCACCCCTGATGCCGTGCATCAGGGCCTGCTGGCGGAGGCCGATCCCCTGCCCTCGCCCGGCATCGACACGCTGGCGCAGGAGGGCATCGTGCTGGTGCTCGACCAGATCACCGACCCGCACAATGTCGGCGCCATCCTGCGCTCGGCCGCGGCGTTCGCGGTGAAGGCGATCGTCACCACCGCCCGGCACAGCCCGGAGGCGACCGGCGTGCTGGCGAAGTCCGCCTCCGGCGCGCTCGAGCTGGTGCCTGTTGTCACCGTGCAGAACCTGGCGCGCGCGCTGAACGAACTGAACGAGCACGGCTTCCAGACCGTAGGCCTCGACAGCGAGGGCGCGGAGGATCTCGGCAAGGTTCAGCTGCAGCAGCCGCTCGCGCTGGTGCTCGGCGCCGAGGGCAAGGGCTTGCGGCAGTTGACCCGCGAGACCTGCCGCGTCGTCGCCCGCCTCGACATGCCCGGCGAGATCAAGAGCCTGAACGTGTCGAACGCCGCCGCGCTCGCGCTCTATATCGGCGCCAGCCGGCTCGGGCTGATGGGTTAGCTTGATATCTGGATGGGGCCGCAGCACTTGATGGGAGCACTTGCGGGCCAGAGGGCGCTAGCGAAGCGGCGCCCGCATGATTTCGGAATAGTCGAAATGTACCTCTGATTTGCCCGACGTGTCAAGTCGCCCGGTCGAGCGCCGGCTGCCGCCAGCTCCTTTGCATGGGGTTGTTTTCGATATTTTGGCGGCGCGCACCCGCGGCGGTCACTTGCGGGGGATGCGGCGCCCCCTCCAGCAGCGGCCCGACTTCAATTGTCAAACGAAGAACGCCCGCTCGCGTCATGCGAACGGGCGTTGCTGGCTTCGACAAATCGCCGGATCAGTAGTAGCGACGCAGCACCGGATGGCCGTAGCGATGCGGCGCGTAGCCGTAGCGATAGCCGTAGTGCGGACGATAGGGCCGGTAGTAGTGACGGTAACCGTAGTGACGGTAGCCATAGTGACGATGACCGTAATACGGACGGCCATAGCCTTCGCGGTAGTACGGACGCGGCGCCCAATTGCCCGGGCCGGTGTAGGCCGGCCCCTGGTTGACGTAGTAGTACTGCTGCGCGGTGTCGGGATAGGCGGCATCCGGGTCGGGCAGGCGTTCGACCGCGCCGTAACCGGCATAGCCATATCCGTAGCCACCACAGCCGCCGCAGCCGTAATTCACGACGGGCGCGGAATAGCCGCAAGGGTTGAAGCCGCACGCCATTGCGGGCGCGGTCACCATGACGGCCACGGCCGCAATCAGTCCTTTGATCATTTGACGCATTACTCTCTCCTGTAGGTCTCTCTATTCGTCGCGTAGCTCTTGGTGGCTATGAAAGGCCCTCTGCTCGAGGGCTCCTGACTTAGGGGCCTCTCGGTCGCGGTGGCCGCATCGGCGGACCCGGCAGCGGCCGCGGTCCGTTGAACTGCGGCGCGTAGATCACCGGAGGCGGATCGACCGGCACGTTGGATTGCGCCGGCAGCGGCGCGGAGTGCGCCGACCATGATTCGTGATAGCTCTCGGCGGGCTTCGGCAGCTTGCGGTTGGCCGGCGGCTCGATCTCGAGGCGGCCGTAACCCGGCATGTGGCCGAGGCTCGGATAATAGTGACCGACATTCGGCACCGGATCGATCGGGCGGCCGCCATAGACGGTCGGCACCAGCGAGTCGTTGCGGGCAAGCCCCATCGCGCTTTCGACCACCGCGTAGGACGCATCGACGCCGTTGATGATGATGGGCACGCCGGGCCGGTTGGGCACGACAATGTCGAAGCCGCCGCCGGCCAGCGCCGTCGAGCTCATCGCAGCCAATATCGCCAGCGCAAGACTTGCGCGCATGTTCACCCAGCGTCCCGAATTGTTCCAGGTGCAGC
The DNA here is from genome assembly GCF_040446015.1 of Bradyrhizobium sp. INPA03-11B. Lineage (NCBI taxonomy): Bacteria > Pseudomonadati > Pseudomonadota > Alphaproteobacteria > Hyphomicrobiales > Nitrobacteraceae > Bradyrhizobium > Bradyrhizobium sp. INPA03-11B. Next base: position 57,479 of record NZ_JASGSR010000025.1, on the reverse strand, counting down.
CTAATCCAACGGCTTCGCGGAAGGGTTAAGGACGCGGGCCAAACTGCCGGTAAGCCTAACGCGTAAGCATCGGCATCCGGTCAATGCGGCCGAGCGGGATCAGAAATCGTTAACGGCCGCGCCAGGGCGAGCCTGTGTCAGGTGAAGGCGTTCTCGATGATCGAGTGGATGCCGATCGCAATCGTGACCGCGCCGACCGCCATTTGCAGGCCGCGATTGGCCCAGGTCAGCCAGCGCGCCGAGGCCGCAAGCGGCACCGCGATCACGCTCGACAAGACGCCCATGCCGATCATCGAGCCGACGCCGAACAGCGCGACATAGCCAAGCCCGATCGCAGGGCTCGCTGCCTGCGACACCGTCAGCACCAACAGCGCCGCCGAGCCGGCCATGCCGTGCATCAGGCCGACCAGCAGCGTGCGCCAGCGGAAGCCGTGCGCGTGGCTGTGCGCGGCGCTGACATGCGGCCCGGTCTCGCCCGCGTGGCTATGGGCGTGGAAGTGCGTGGTGTCGCCATGCGAATGGCTGTGGAAATGCACGCGGTCGCGCCACAACCGCCACCACACATGCGTGCCGAGACCGACCAGCATGACGCCGACCGCAGTCTCGATCGGCTGCGAAACCGTTTCGGGGATCGCCCGGCCGAGCAGGATCGCCACGCCGGCAAAGATGAACAGCGTCAGCGTGTGACCGAGCCCCCAGGTCAGGCCATGCTTGACGATATCACCGACATGGGTGCGGCGCGCCGCGATGCTCGATACCGCCGCGATGTGATCCGGCTCCAGCGCATGCTGCATGCCGAGCAGAAAGCCGAGACTCAAGATTCCGAACATCAATCCCCCGTGCCGGTGCCGACATCAGATCGAACACCGCTGTACATGCAATTCTCGTCAAAGCCCAATGATCCGGAACGCATCATGCGCGAGAGTTGCGGAACTTCACACTGGTTTGAACGCAGGCCAAGGCCGCGTCGGAACAGGCACGGCGCGGCGAGATTAGCTCGTCACAACGACGAGAGGAGACCCTGCATGACACAGCTCAAGATGCGCGGCGCCTTCCTGGGCGCAGCAGCCCTGCTCGCTTCGGTACTGGCCGGCCCCGCGATGGCGCAACAGACCATCGGTACCGCCGCGCGCTGCTCGAATGCCGATCCGAACGCTCGATGCCAGACCATGGCACCGGGCACCACGCGCACCACCTATCGCCACCATCGGCGGGACCGCGACTGGCAAGGCAGCTACAACCGGTATGACCCCGGCCCCGCCGGCGTCGCGGCCGGCGTGGTCGGTGGCGCGGTCGGCACGGCGGCTGCGATCGCCACGGCCCCGTTCGGCGGCCCCGACTATTATGGCCGTGCCCCGATGGGCAGCGCGGAATATGTGCGGCAGAACGGCCTTGTCTGCACCCCCGGCACCTGGTTCCGCGGCAGCGACGGCCGCCAGCACCCCTGCCAATAGCTCAGGCGCAACGCTGACGGCGCAACAGGCGGCCTTCGGGCCGCCTTTTTGCTGCCAGCCGATGGGGGTGAAAGTGGCCCCAAGTTCTGGCTCTGGCCCGCCAAGTCTGCTATGCGAGCGCGCAAATCACTCCATGTCGCCGGCTTAGCTCAGCGGTAGAGCAGCAGTTTTGTAAACTGAAGGTCGGGGGTTCAATCCCCTCAGCCGGCACCAGCCCTCCATGCTGGCCCATCGCACGCCCGCCGAACGCCGGTTTGCAGCGCAGCCTGGAAATCATTGGCGTTGGACAACCAGGTCGCGGAGGCTTGCGCTCGCTGAAAACATTCCGCAAAATTATGGAACCACGAGCCACACGCGGATTTCGGGCAGGTACCGGATGACGGAAAAGCAGTTGCGGGCGAGAACATCTTTGCTGAAGGCAATGCTATTGGTCTCGGCCCTGCTGATGGGCTACTCGGATCTCATCACCACCAACGAGATATTGCAGCGCGGAATGGGTGAACTGAACCCGATCATGCGGTTCACTCAGGAGTGGATGGGTGAATGGTGGCTGATTGCCAAGCTGGGCCTGACCTATCTCGTGATGTGGATGCTGTGGCGTGGCAAGAGCGAACGCCAGATGGCCTATGTGGTCGCCTTCATCGCAACGCCCGTCTACAACAATCTGATCATCCTCGCGGGCTCCAACTGAGCCGACCTGCGCTTCCACGCCGGTAACGCCGCCTGGGCCCCGTTGCCGGCGCTCGCGATGTTACGGCTGTAACATCCCACTGATGTTTCGAAACATGTTCGGCAGGCCCGGCCTAAGGATAGCGTTGGACAGGACGACCGAACTCGCCGTACCCTTGGTGCATTGCGACAATAGAGGCTGCCAGGCGCGGTTCTGACAATGGACTGGTCGTACTATCTCGTGGGCGCGGCTGTTGTCCTGCTGCTCCTCGCCTATCGCCTGCATGGCGGGCTGTTCAGGAAGGATTCGCTGCAGGACGAGAGGCTGAATCGACTGATCGATGAACGCATCGAACGCATGGACCTGAAGCGCGAGAAAAAGTACGACCCGTCCCAGCCCTGAAGACTGGGCGGCGATGCCACGTCGCGCGGATCTTCAGTCCAGCGAGATGGACCGCCGGCCGCGGCAGCCCCGCCAGCTCGCGGGAGAGTACGGCAGCTCCGCGGACGGGGACGAGAGCTTTGACGCTGGTGCGCTGGCCGCGGCTTGGTTCTTCGATGCTGCTGCCGACGCCGTCCGCTGCTGCAGATCTCGCGATGATCCCGTGAATGCAGACCGTCCTGCTGCGGATGTTGCCTTCAAACCGAAATGCCTGGGCATCGAGTCCTCCATCCAGATTTTTTGCGGCTCACGCCGAGCGTCGTCCCCAGGAGCAATCCGAACACGTACTTGCTGCTCAATCAAAGCGCTTCGCTTGATTCCCCACAAGCACGGAGAGAGCCGTACTATTCCGGTCCACAGCCGGCGCTTCACATCATCGATCGCGCGGCCGCGCACCTGCATTCATTCGTCTCACCTGTCTGCCGAACGGCGACAGCGACCGGGTCAGTGGTTGCACGAACAACAGCACCCGCCGCGCTGCGCCTTGGCAGGAATCGTGGGATCATCCCCGTAGCTTCACCCATGCCTCGTCTTGCTTCTGTCCTTGCAGCCCAAAACGGGGTATGCAGAATGCCGGATGGGACTCAGCCAATGACCTATTTGATCCTTGCCCGGGATGGCACCAGCCAAATCGTGCTGAAGCGCGACAGCGAAGATGCGGCCGAGAAGAAGGCGCGCGAGCTGAAGGAGATGGGCTGGTTCGAGGTCGAGGTCCGCGAGGACAAAGCGGGGAACGCGGCGGCGACCGCGCTGACCGGACGCCCCCAGACCCTTCAATGACGCCTTGATGAACCTTTGCCGGATGGCCCTTACACATGTGTGAGGAGCCCACCATGTCCGACACAGCACATTACCGCTTCCAGTCCGATCAGGCGCGGCGGCTGGCCCGCCAGGTCACAGACGCCACGGTGCGCGAAAAGCTGCTCGAAATGGCCGAGGAGTATGGCCGCTACGCCGACCTGATCGAGGCCCGGAGCGCCGAACCGGCGCCCGTCGAAGCGGTGACCGCCCACTAAGGCTGGCCGACCCCGCTCACGTATCGCGGTCAGGAAATTCACACGCAAGGGACACGGTTGGAAGCTCTCGACGGCATCCTCTTTCTGCTTGGATCGATCTTGGGCCTGCCTATCCGGCGGTTTGGCCAGTGGCTGGATCGGCAACCGCATCGCGACCTGTCGCAGATATCGACGCTTCACAAGATCGGCCGCCTCGCGCTTGCAGGCGCCATCACCGCCGCGATCCTGCTGCCGCTCGGCTGGCTCATTCTCTGATCGGGGTGTCCCGAGCATTCAGGTCGGCCCTTGAGGCACTTTGTCAAGCCGCGGCCAAACCGCGCGAAAACGCCTTGAGGATTTATTCGGAACATTATGCGCCCTCAGGCGATTTTCCCCGCATGAGGCTACGCGAAACCAATCGCAATTTACTGCTTCTGGGCAGCTTCACGCTGCTCAGCGTGGCCGCTGCCGGCATCGTCGCCCTGCTCGATCCGGCACCCGCGCCGGCCAACACCGCGCCCCGGCCCGCCGCGAATCAAGCGCCGGCTGATCGTCAGACGTCGGTCCGGATCGTCGGTACCCCGTTCGTCCCGAATACCAATCCCCGCCAGCGCTGACCGTCCTCCCGCCCCGGGAATGTCACAATTATGTCACCGCACCTGTGAAACAGGCGTCTTCGTCAACCATCATGATGGCCGACGCTTGATTCCGCGCGGTTGCTTTGCTGGAATCCGCGCGCTCAAGGTGCGCCATGAAGTGGATGAAAGAACGCGATCTCCTGATCGCGCAGACAATGGCCTTCGTACAGTCGGTGAAGGGCAAGCTGCCCGACGCCGAAGTGCCGGCGCCTGCCCAGCGGCCCGCCGCGACGCCCGCCCCGCAGCCGGCCGCGCCGGCGGTCGCGACCGAGGCAGCCTTGGAGAAGGTCGCTCTGGAGACAAAGGCCGCCTTGGAGAACAAGGTTGCGCTGGAGCCCAAGCCTGCGGCCGAGGCCCCAAGGGAGGCTCCAAGGGTCGTCATGCCGCCCCCGCTTCCGGTGCCGACCGTGCTCGAAGGCCTGCCCCCCGCTCCGTCGCCCCTGGCGGTGACGGTCGTCGAGGTCCCACCGCCGGAGCAGCCACCGCATTTCCCGAAACTCGACATCCGCGGCGACTTCGGGTCCGAGGTGCGGGAACGGGTTGCCAATTTCCGCGCGCAGCAGCAGCGCTTCCTGAAGGAGCGCGAGGAATACTGCACCACGACCATGGCCAAGGTCCGCGCCGCGATCCGCGACAACAGCGAACTGCCACGCTCCGGCAAGTAACCGGCGCGCTTTAACTTCCGAACCGACTGCCGGACTTCAGCCTCGCCCGCCGGATTTCACCGGCTCGGTCAGGAAGCGACCGCTTGGTCGCCTCAACGCCGGTTCCTCCATGGCATCACCGGCAGGCTGCTTGCCTTCCGCCATCGATCGCAAGCTGGCCATCGCCTGGGTCATGCGTTCGCCGAATTTGGCGGCGGCGCCGTCGAGGAACGCCTTGTCCTTCGGCTTCGGCTTGGCGATCCGTAGCTCGAAACGGGACGTGCCGTCCGGGCGTTCCAGAACGGCTCGGGTCATCACGATGCGCGGCGCGCCGGGCACCGGCAGCGTGATGCCGACCGTGAAGTAATCGACCGGCCGCCAGTCGAGCGTTTCCTCGACATTGGTATGGCTGCCGTGCGCGCAATGATTTTTGGTGCCGACCCCGCGGCGCCCCTTGCCTGATTCCTCGACGATGTCGTCGGCGTCCCACCATTTCTGCCATTGCCCGGGTACGGTGATGAACTCCCACACCGTCTGCGGGGGCGCGGCGATGTCGAACTCCAGGATCGCGTAGGCGTCGTCGCGCGTCACCTCCATCCGGACCTGCGCGTCGTCCTGCTGCCACGCCGCTTCGAGATCGCGGACCCACAGCGTCACGTCGCCGATGATGTCGATGGTTTCCTGATGCGGGACGAGACCTTGCGCCACCGGGTCGACGCCCATGGCGCGGATCGCCGCGTCGCTGTAGAGCGCGTAGGCACGGCCGCCGAGCTTCTCGCCGACGCTGTTCTTGAGCAGCCGATGGACCAGGATGACATCGCGGCCGGCGAGCTCTTCCCTGCCGCCCATCTTCTGCTTCACCATCTCGCCGTGATGGATGACGAATTTGAAATCGAGATCGCCCATCGCGACGCAGGCCTTGCACTCGCAAGTCGAGGCCTGACGAACGTCGCGCAAGCGCCGGCGAAACTTGAAATAGGCGCCCTCGATCGCATCCTGCAGCAGCGAGCCGTCGATTGTCTCGGCGGTGGTGTAGACGAACGCAGCGTCGCCCTCGAACTTGGCGAGGCGAAACGGCGGGCGCATCCCCTTGACCACCGCGTCCATGAAATCGGCGATGATATCCTGTGCATGGTCGAGTTCGACCGCGGCGAGGAAGTTGGTGTAGCCGGAGATATCGGCAATCGCGAAATATGCCGCTTCAGCTTTCGGAAGCATCAAATCCTCCAGCGCAACCGGTTCACGCCATACGCGTGGATGCGCAGTTGTCATATCCCGCCGCGCGGTCGAGGGCCACCATTATCGTTGCTTTCCGATGCCGGACGCGCTGGATTCCGGCCTCGCACAGGCCTGTCCCGGCGAGCCTGTCAACATCACGCCGCAGCGCTTCAAGCCTGATCCGGCTGGCTTGCGGGCGACGCTCTGCCAATGGGTTCACCCGATCGCCTGAGCGACACACAGAGGGGAAACAAACATGAAATTCGCTTCTGCCGCCGCATTGGCAGTTGTTGGCTGCCTTGTCGGCTTCAATTCCGCAAACGCGCAAGGAGTCGCCATGAAAACGACGCCGACGACAAAAATTCTCGCGATCGGGACCATCAATCCCGGTTTTGAGCAATCGCAGGTGCGTGCCGTCCTGCCGGAGGAAGTTCGCGAAACCGTCGAGCTCTACCTCGATGGCAAGATCGAGCAGTGGTACTCGCTCCAGGGAAAGCCGGGCGTCGCCTTCATCATCAACGTCACCGATCCGGCCGTCGCCCACGAGATGCTCGAAAAGCTGCCTCTTGGCAAAGCCCATATGATGAGCTTCGAACTGATCCCGATTGGCCCGCTCAACCCGCTTCGCTTTCTGCAGGGCATGCAGCCGAAACCTTGAATAGGCGGCGCCTGATTTGGACGTCGTGCGCGCTTTAGCGCCCGCCGATCTTCTCCAGCACCGGCAGCAGATGCTGCAAGAACTCGCCTGGATTCTCGCTCATCGGGAAATGGCCGAGGCCCTTCATGATAGTGGCCTCGCTGCCGGCAATGCTATTCGCCACCGCCAGCGTCTCAGCCGGCGTGCAGGAATAATCGTACTCGCCGGACAGGAGGAACAGCGGGCAGCGCTTGGTGTCGATCTCGGCGACGCGGGCGCGGATGTCGCCGTCGATCTTGTAGAAATAGAGGTCGCCCTTGAACACGCCGGGGCCGCTTTGCATGTAGTGCCACAGCGTCTCCCACTTCTCCTTGTCGGGCGCGTCGGGCCCAACGAGGCCGGAGACGATGGCGGCCGCGACTTCGCCGCCATGCACATCCGGCCGGTGCAGGAAATTCAGGTCGTAATAGGGATCGACATGCGCGCCGGCCTGCAGGCCGATGATGGCGCGGAAGCGTTCGGGATGCTCGAGCGCAAGGTGCAGCGCGATCCGGCCGCCGATCGAGCAGCCGATCACGATCGGCTTGTCGAGATCGAGCGCGTCGATCACGGCCAGGATCATCGCCGTGTATTGCGTCGAGGTGAGCTGGTACTCCTCGTCGTGCCAGCCTTGCGGCGGCGACGACTTGCCGTGCCAGGGCATGTCGAAGGCGATGACGCGATGGTTGCGGGTGACGCGGACATCGTTCATCAGGCCGCGATATTGCCGCCCGTCGGCGCCCGCGGTGTGCAGGCAGAGCAGCGGCGTGCCCGCGCCCGCCTCCTCGACATAGACACGGTGCGCCCGGCCGGACAGCTCGAGCTGCATGTAGCGGCCGGTGATCGGTTCGAACTTGGCGCTCATGCGGCCACTCCCTCGCGGCGCAGCTTGCCGAGCGCTTCCTTGAAGTAGCGCAGGTTCGCCATGAATATCTGCAGGTCGCCCTCGGCCTTCAGCACGCGGCGTTTGATCAGCGCCATCAGGTCGTTCGAGCCGGGCGGCGGCCTCAGCTCGCAGAATTTGGCCCACTCCTCATCCGAGGTGCGCAGCGCAAAGGACGACGACGGCATCACGAACGGCCCCTTGGTCACCGCGACGATCCGGCCCTCATGGATCGCGATCAGCCAGGCGGTCTTGCCGATCTCGAGCAGGAATGTCGTGGTGAGATAGCGGCCGCGCCGCACCAGGCCGGCGTCGCCGTTGACCCGTTCCTTCAGCATCTCGATCATATCTGCTCCACCCCGCTTGGCGGCCCGCCCGCGCAGACCGCAGCGGGCACTCGTTCTGCCGGCAATGATGGAAGGAACGGCCGAACCGTCAATCGCTACAGGCGTGGCGGGGCCACGGCGTTTTCGCTGGGCGCGCCGGCAATCGGTTCGCGTGAACAGGAAGCTAGAGCCAGGACCAGACCAGCGCCACGTTCGCGGCGCAGGCCGCGAGCAGCGCAACCGCAAGCGCGAGGTGCACGCGTTCGTAGGGGGGCTGGTGGATCGCTCTCATGGGCCGGAGCATCCGGCGATTCTACCCGGAGAGTCCCGGGGATTCTTTTTTCCGGGGTTTACGACCCGTTAAGGACTCAAGGACCCTCCGGCGAAAGGGCCGAAATGACTCATATTTTCAGATGCTTGCCGCATGTCCGAGCTCACGGTTCCGTGATTGGAACGAGGTGATCTTCCCCGAAACCCGGGACGGTCACTGGCGTTGTCGCTGATTGGGGGAACGACACATGCCGTACGCGCTGTTCTATCAGGACGCCAAGCTGAGCAAGGCGTATCCGACCGAGGCTGACGTCTGGAAGCTGGCCCGGAAGTCGGGCCTCGTGGTGGATGCCGTCACCGAGCAGGAGACGTCTTCGCCGCGCCCGGTGCTGGACAATGACTACGAGATCCGGCCCTGCCAGCTCGAGCCGAACGAGGACCCGGTCAAGAACAAGGCCGATGCCGATCGGGAAGCGCGGCAGGAGCCGCGGCTGAACTAAGGGATGGCGGATCGCCCGGTGCGCATGGGCGAACCGGGTGCTGGTGCGATCGTCGCGTTGCCCCCCTACGGCGTCGCGGTTGCCAGCGAGGCCTGTTCGGCGGCGAGCGACACGCAGATCTTCCGCCGATGCAGGCCCCGGATCGCGCCCGTCACCTTGAGCACCTTGCCGGCCGAACAGGACGAGTCCTGCACGAACACGACCTCATAAGGCGCGAGGGCCAAGGGTTCGGATTTGAGGATGGTCTGGGCAAAGCACGGCACGGAGACCGCAGAGAGGATCAGCCCTAACGCAAAGCTACGCATGTTTGTTTGTCCACCAGCCCGGCGATCGCATAATAACGGATCACGATGAAAGTTCCGTGCAATGCAGGAATTATTTTTTGCATTGCACGATCAGGCGTGAACACCGGCTGAATGAGCAGGCGTGGGGCAACAAAAAAGGCCGACCCGAAGGCCGGCCTTTGATCTCGCTGCAACGAAACCGCGATCAGTAGCGGGAGCCCACCGGACCGCCCCAGCCGAAGCGGTAGTTGACCCCGACCTTGACGGTATGCTCGTCGTTCCGGAAGCTGGTGCCGACGAGGTCGGCCGGGCCGCTGGTGAAGTTGGTCTTGCCGAAATTGTAGTACTGGTATTCGGCCTTCGCCGACCAGTTCGGGGCGAACATGTATTCGAGGCCGGCACCGACCGTGTAGCCGTCCTTGTGGCCGCCATCGGTGGTGAAGGCCGCCGGCACGCCGCCGACCGTCGCCGTGATGTTGTTGTTGTCGCGCCAGGCATAACCGCCCTTGGCGTAGAGCAGCGCCGGACCCCAGGTGTAGCCAAGGCGGCCGGTCACTGAACCGAGCTGGTCGGTGTTCCCGGTCACCAGCGTCCCGCCCGGGAGCAGCACGCCATTGTTGTTCGAGGAGCTGGGCAGCCAGGAGTACTGCGCCTCGACGCCCATCACCCAGTTGGGCGCGAACTGATAGTCGAAGCCGCCCTGCACGCCACCCATGAAGCGCGCATCGCTGCCCATCAGGTTGGTGCCGTCGGTGAACGCGCCGCCGACATGGCCGCCGATATAGAAACCGGTCCAGTTGTAGACGAGCGCCGGTGCGGTATAGGGCGGCGGGGCCTTGGTATAGGTGCGAGCCGGCATGTCAGCCGCAAATGCCGGGCCCGCAAGGGCGGCCAGCGCGACTGTGCCGAGCAAAAACTTCTTCATTTCTGATCCCCGTTACTAACGCTGCGCTGTTAAGCCAAACAACGTGACGCCAATTAGGTTGCTTTGGGGCAATGCCGGACCCGTGATGTTTCTGAGCTGTAACGGGGTCGCAACAACGCCCGTTTGTTCCCTGGCACAGAAGGTTCTTTCACCGGTTAAGCAGCCGTATTTCGGCTGTATGTAAGTCGCAAACGGCTAAGGTGAAGTTCAGCGCTCCCCGAAAAGTGATCGGAGTTCGCTAACGTTTCGATCAGGGCTGCGACAAGCCGTCACGCCTTAGAAGTGGGCATGATCCTTTCGGAAAACCGCTTCACACTTTTCCGGATCATGCCTAGCGCGACATTTTTTCCAGATCCGGAAAGGCCGCGTAGGACGCGCCGGCGCAGGGCTCGGCGGCGTTGTCGAGGATACGGTCGAGCCGGCCGTCGACGAACATGACGCCGCGCTCCCGCGCCGGGCGGTAATTGCCTTCGGTATCCTTGGCGCTGTAGCGCAGGCAGACCACGTAGCGCAGCCGGCCGCCGACCGTGCGCTGCACCGGCTCGGCGATCCCGGCTTCGCGGACCCCGACCGGATTGTTCAGATAGGTCCGCATGAAGGCGACGATCTGCTCGCGGTAGCGGTCCGGAAACGGCTGGTTGGCGACGCCGCGATCGTCGGTGAACGTGGTCGAACCGCCGCCGTCATCGCTGGTGAGACAGCCGGCGAGCGGCATCGAGAGCAGCAGGATCGCCGCCAGTTGTGATGAAGTCCGCAAACGACGCTGTCTCATGGGTCCCCGGCCGCGTGTCATAGACTGCCGCGCGGCGGAAGGGAATTCGCAACTCGGTTATTCCGGCGGCGCTCGGACGCACTCCGGCCCGCCGCCATTGGGGAAGCAATGGACGGACGGGCCGGTTCTGCATCCCCGCGCAAAGGCTTTGCCTTTGTCGCGGAGGGCGTAGCGGGGCAATGTGGAGCGAACTACGCCCCCAGGATCAGACTCGAGATCAGTTCAGCCGTGCGCGATCAGCCGCGCTTGGCCGGCACGACGTGCTTGGTCGCGACCTTGGCGTGAACGTGCTTGGTCGCGTGCTTCGGCGACTTCACCTTCAGCATGCCCATGTGCTTGTGGTGGCTGTGATGGCGATAGTGCTTGTGGTGCATCTTCGCGTTGGCGTTGCGCACCTTCGACGGGACCTGCTCGCTCTTGATGACCGGGGCGGCCTTGGTCGCCGGGGCAGTCGTCGCCGGGGCGGTGGTGGTCGCCGGCGCGGGGGTTGCGGTCTTGCCGGTTTCGGCGGCGAACGCGGGCGCTGCGATCACGGACACGGCGAGCAACGCGGCGGAAATCGTCTTCAACATGGTGGTCCTCCTCTTCGGGATCGAGAGGTCTCCGGCCGGATGGTCGGCCTCACCGATCAATGCACGTGACCTTAGGGGCCGCGCACTGAACCCGTTCTGAAGGACATGGACGGAATTCATTCATGTGAATGACATCTTGGTCATGTTGCCCGCCCTTGTTGCTCGCCCTTGCCGGTCGCAGGTCTCACGCAATCGTGGGATCGGCCGGGAATGTTCTGCACCCTTGGGTGTTCAAGTCAGCAGGCTTGGGTGTAGGATTACCGAGCACGATCAGGAACGATCAGGAGCAACCAGGAATGAGCAAGACGACGAAGTTTCTAGGCCTCGCAGTGCTCTCGATGACGCTCGCCGCCGGGCCGGTCATCTCGGCCTACGCCGCAGGCGGCGACAATCCTTCGCCGCCGGCGTCCGACAGCGGCAGCAAGGGCAAGAAGGCGAAGAAGGATAAGAGTTCCGCGATCGACGATCAGAAGTTCCTGGCCGGCTACCACGCCGCCTATGCCACGATCTACGACAAGCACGACTATACCGCCGCGATCGAGCAGCTGAAGGCGCTCGGCCAGGACGACCGCGCCGACGTCGCCAATTTGATCGGCTACTCCTATCGCAAGCTCGGCGACTACAAGGTCTCGCAGATCTGGTACGAGCGCGCGCTGAAGGCTGATCCGGCCCATGTGCGCACCTGGCAGTATTACGGCCTCTGGCAGGTCGAACAGGGCAACCGCGATCAGGCGCAGTACCATCTCAACCGCATCGCGCAGCTCGCCGGCACCAACAGCGACGAATACCGCTCACTCGCCGCGGCGCTGGAGAAGCCCCCGGGCACCGGCCTGGTTTACTGAGCGGGCCTGCCGTCCAACATGGGCCGGCGTGGTCGTAACGACTGCGCCGGCTTTTTGCTGCGCCGTAGAATGAGTGGAGCCAACGAGCCTTGGCCTATTACGGGTAGTGCTCGAGGCGCCGGTCGGGCTTCTGCGGACGGCTGGCGCCGACCGTGTTGCCGGCCGCAGCTTCCCCCGGCTTCGCCGGGCGCGCAGCCCTCTCGATCGGCGGGCCGCTGTCGCCGGTCTTCTTGCTGGTGTTCAGCGCCTGGCCGGTGGTGGTCACATTGGCGGCTTGCCCGGCCCCCGCCGCCCCGGCAGACGGGCCGGAGCTCTGCGCCAACACGGTTCCCGACAGCGCCAATGCCACCATCAGTATTGCCGCGTTGACTGTCATGGAGGGAGCCTTCTGCACACGAATGATGCACAGCAACGCGCCAGGGCCGATCGCGTTCCAATGCCGCCGATCGCCGATGCGGTAGAGTTAACATCATCGAAGGCAGCCGCTTCCGCCGGCGGCCTTTCGAGTCCTTGTGGTCGCCAAGCGCAGAGCTTACGAAGGCAACATGCAACTCGTCTCCACCCTGACCTGCCCGGCTTGCGGCTTCGCCAAGGCCGAGACCATGCCAACCGACGCCTGCCAGTTCTTCTACGACTGCGCGGGCTGCGGCACCCGCCTCAAGCCGAAGGCTGGCGACTGCTGCGTGTTCTGCTCCTACGGCTCGGTGCCCTGCCCTCCGGTCCAGGCGGACGGAAAATGCTGCGGCGATGCCGCATGCGGCGGCCAATGATGACCTGACCATGCGGTGCGACCGGCCGGCATCGCGTGCGCCGCGATGCCGGCGATCGTCTCACTTCGCCTTCTGGATCGCCGTGACGGTGTAGCCGCCGTCGCCCTCGTGGGCTTCGAACCTGACCTTGTCGCCGACCTTCACCTGCTTGAGCAGCGCGGGATCCTTGACCCGGTAGACCATCGTCATCGGCTCCTCCATGCCGAGGCTCTTGGCCGGACCATGCTTGAGCGTGATCTTGCCCGCGCCCTCGTCGATCTTCTTGACCTCGCCATTGATATCAGCGGCCTGCGCGAACGCCGCGCCAAATGTCAGCGCCAAGGCGAGCGTGACCGCACCTGCCGTCCTGGTGATCCCATTCATCGTCGTTGTCCTTTCATTCATTGTTGATTTCATTTCACGATGACGCGGCCGGTCATCCCATAGTCGCGGTGGTCGGGGATCAGGCAGGAATATTCGAACGTTCCGGCCTTGGTGAACTTCCAGACGATCTCGGCACTCTTCTTCGGCGCGAGACGGACGCCGTTCGGATCGTCATGCTCCATGTGCGGATGCTTCTTCATGACTTCGGCATGCCTGAGATTCTCATCGGTGGTGGCGAGCAGGAATTCATGATCCTCGGTGCCGGCATTCCTGATCACGAAGCGGATCTGTTCGCCGCGCTTGACCTCGATGCGGAACGGCGTGAACTCCATCTCCTTCATCTCGACCTCGACGGTGCGCGACGGCTTGCTGGGATCGCCGGGCTCGCCGGCCGAATAGGATTGGTGACCGTGCTTGTCGTGCGCGCGCGACGGCCCAGCCGCGACCGACAGCGCAACGAGCGCGATGCAGGTTCTGGTGACGTTGTTCATTGGATTCTCCATTTCAAAAAATGCGTAGTCCCGGTCACAACTGAGGCTGCTGGCGGGCGGCGGTTGCAGCGATCTCTCGTTCCGGCGCCTTCGCCCTGATCTCGATGCCCTTCACGATGGCAAAGATCGCGGGGATCACGATCAGCGTCAGCAACGTCGAGGAGATCATGCCGCCGATCATCGGCACTGCGATGCGCTGCATGATCTCGGAGCCGGTGCCGGTGCTCCACATGATCGGCAGCAGCCCGGCCATGATCGCGACTACCGTCATCATCTTCGGCCGGACGCGCTCGACCGCGCCCTCGATGATCGCGCGATGCAAATCGTCGCGGCCGACCGGCCGCCGTTCGGCGGCACTGCGCGCTTGCGCCGCTTCCAGCGCGTGGTTGAGATAGATCAGCATCACGACGCCGGTCTCGGCGGCGACGCCGGCCAGCGCGATGAAGCCGACTGCGACCGCAACCGACAGGTTGAAGCCGAGCGCCCACATCAGCCACAGCCCGCCGACCAGCGCGAAGGGCAGCGACAGCATCACGATCATGGTCTCCGCCACCGAGCGGAAGTTGAGGTAGAGCAACACGAAGATGATCGAGAGCGTCACCGGCACCACGATCCTGAGCCGCGCGGCGGCGCGCTCGAGATATTCGTATTGGCCGCTCCACACCAGATAAGTGCCGGGCGGAAACGCCACGCTCGCCTGCACCGCGCGCTGCGCATCCGCGACGTAGCCGCCGAGATCGCGCTCGCGGATGTCGACATAGATGTAGGTCGCAAGCTGCCCGTTTTCGGTCCGGATCGAGCTCGGCCCGCGCGCCGGCACGACATTGGCAACCTCGCCGAGCGGCACCGCGCCGCCGGCCGGCATCGCCACCAGGATGTCGCTGGCGATCGCGCTGGGATTGTCGCGCAGATCGCGCGGATAGCGCATGTTGACGGTGAAGCGCTGCCGCCCTTCCACCGTCGTGGTCACGCTCTGGCCGCCGAGCGCGGTGGCGATCGTGTCCTGCACGTCCTGCACCGCGATGCCATAACGCGCCAGTGCCTCGCGGTTCGGCGTGATCTCGAGATAGTAGCCGCCGAGGCTGCGCTCGGCATAGGCCGACGAGGTCCCCGGCACGGTCTTGAGCACCTGCTCGACCTGCCGCGCGAGCTTGTCGATCACGGCGAGATCCGGACCGATCACCTTGACGCCAACCGGCGTGCGGATACCGGTCGAGAGCATGTCGATGCGCGCCTTGATCGGCATCGTCCAGGCGTTGGAGACGCCGGGGATTTGCAGCGCCTTGTCCATCTCGGCAATCAGGCCGTCGAGGGTGACGCCCTTGCGCCATTCCTGCTTCGGCTTGAGGTTGACGACGGTCTCGAACATCTCCGACGGCGCCGGATCGGTCGCCGTGGCGGCGCGGCCGGCCTTGCCATAGACCGAGGCGACCTCCGGAAAGCTCTTGATGATGCGGTTCTGGGTCTGCATCAGTTCGGTTGCCTTGGTCACCGAGATGCCCGGCAGCGTGGTCGGCATATAGAGCAGCGTGCCCTCGTTGAGATCGGGCATGAACTCGGTGCCGAGCTGCCGCGCCGGCCAGACCGTCACGGCGAGCACACCGAGCGCCAGCAGGATCACCAGCGTCTTGGCCCGTAGCACGCCGTTGATGACCGGTCGGTAGATCCAGATCAGGAAACGGTTGATCGGGTTCTTGTGCTCTGGAATGATCCTGCCGCGCACGAAGATCGCCATCAGCGCCGGCACCAGCGTCACCGACAGCAGCGCCGCCGCCGCCATCGCAAACGTCTTGGTGAAGGCGAGCGGCGAGAACAGCCGCCCCTCCTGCGATTCCAGCGTGAAGATCGGCAGGAACGACACGGTGATGATGAGCAGGCTGAAGAACAACGCCGGCCCCACCTCAGCCGCGGCCTCTATCAGGATCGAGATACGCGACTGGTCGGGCTTGGCGCGCTCCAAATGCTTGTGCGCGTTCTCGATCATCACGATCGCCGCATCGATCATGGCGCCGATCGCGATCGCGATGCCGCCGAGGCTCATGATGTTGGAGCCGATCCCGAAGAACTTCATCGCGCCGAACGCCATCAGCACGCCGACCGGCAGCATCAGGATCGCGACCAACGCGCTGCGGACATGCAGCAGGAACACGACACAGACCAGCGCGACCACCACGCTCTCCTCGAACAGCGTGCGCTTCAGCGTCTCGATCGCCGCATAGATCAGATTGGAGCGGTCGTAGACCGGCACGATCTCGACCGATTTCGGCAGGCTGGTCGCGATCTCCCTGAACCGCTTCTTGACGTTCTCGATCACGTCGAGCGCATTCATGCCGAAGCGTTGCAGCACGATGCCGCTGGCCACCTCGCCCTCGCCGTTCAGCTCGGCGATGCCGCGCCGCTCGTCGGGGCCGAGCTCGACGCGGGCGACGTCGCGCAGCAGCACCGGCGTGCCGTTGTCGGTCTTCAGCACGACATTGCCGAGGTCGTTGATATCCCTCAGATAGCCCTTGCCGCGGATGACATATTCGAATTCGGAGAGCTCGACGGTGCGGCCACCGACGTCGGCATTGCTGGCGCGGATCGCGTCGCGCATCCGCTGCATGGTGATGCCGCGGTCGCGCATCCGCTGCGGATCGAGGATCACGTTGTATTGCTTGACGAAGCCGCCGACGCTTGCCACCTCGGCGACGCCTTCGGCCTTGGCCAGCGCGAATTTCAGATTCCAGTCCTGAATGGTGCGCGTGTCGGCGAGGTTGAGCTGCTTCGACATCACGGCATATTGGTAGACCCAGCCGACCCCGGTCGCATCGGGACCGATGGTCGGCGACACGCCGGCCGGCAGCCGCGACGCCGCGCTGTTGAGGAATTCGAGCACACGCGAGCGCGCCCAGTAGATGTCGGTGCCGTCCTCGAAGATGACATAGACGAAGGACACGCCGAAGAACGAGAAGCCGCGCACGACTTTCGATTTCGGCACCGTCAGCATTGCCGTGGTCAAGGGATAGGTGACCTGATCCTCGATCACCTGCGGCGCTTGCCCTGGATATTCGGTGTAGACGATGACTTGGGTGTCCGAGAGATCGGGGATCGCGTCGAGCGGCAAATGCAGCAGCGCGTAGAGACCCGCGGCCGCCGCGAAGCCGGTACCGAACAGCACCAGCAGCAGATTGCGCGCCGACCAGGCGATGACGCGGGCGATCATGGCTTGCCTCCATCCATCATCTCGCTTCCGCCCGCCGCCTGCTTCTCGCCGGCCTCGGCAAAGCCCTTGATCGCGGCCTTCAGGTTGCTCTCGGCATCGATCAGGAAGGTCGCCGATGTCACCACCGCATCGCCCTCCGCGATCCCGCCGCGGATTTCGACATAGCCGTCGCCGTGCCGTCCGAGCTTGACTTCGCGCGGCTCGAACCGCCCGTTGCCCCGGTCGAGCAGCACCGTCTGCCGGCTGCCGGTGTCGAGGATGGAGTTGTCGGCCACTGACAGCACCGGCGCCGCGCTGCCGGTGTCGATCTCGGCGTCGACATACATGTCGGGCAGCAGCGCAAGGTCGGCATTCGCCAGGTCGATCCGCACCCGCGCGGTACGCGTCTCCTTGTTGACCTGCGGATAGATCACGCTGATCTGGCCTGCGAACGTACGGCCGGGATAGCTGCGCGCCCGCACCGTGACCGTTTGCCCGACCACGATATTGCCGAGGTCGCGTTCGGCAACGTCAACCAGCGCCCACACGACCGAGACATCGGCGATCCGGAACAGCACGTCGCCCGGCTGCGCGCGCATGCCCTCGATCGCGGCCCGTTGCAGCACGATGCCGTCGCGCGGCGACGACCACGGAATGGCGATCGGAACGGTGCGGCTCTTCTCCATGTCGACGATGACGGCCTCGGGGACGTCGAGATTGGTCAGCCGCTGCTTGGAGCCTCGCCCGTAGGGCTCGATGCCCGCGGTCGCCTTCGATGTGATGGTCGCGACATATTCGGCCGCGGCGGACGATATCGCCGGGCTATAGACCTCCATCAGCGGCTGCCCTTTTGTCACCCGGCTGCCGGTCGTGACGTCGGCGACCTTCTGCACATAGCTCTCGGCGCGCATCGCGATGACGGAGACGCGGCGTTCGTCGAGCTGGATCGTGCCGGGCGCGCGGACCAGGGTGCGGATGCGGCGCATCTGCGCGGCCTCGGACTTCACGCCGCTGCGCTGGATCTTGCCGGGTGACAGCGTGATCGAACCGTCGTCGCTGTCGTCGCCGTCATAGACGGGAATGTAATCCATCCCCATCGAGTCCTTCTTCGGCACCGGCGAAGTGTCGGCAAGCCCCATCGGGTTGCGATAATATTTGACCTTGCGCTCGCTCTTCGCGGCCGCGGACTTCGCGTTCGCCGGCTGTTCGGGCTCGCCGGATTGCGCATCGCCCTCCGGGAACACCGGCAGATAGTCGCGCCCGTCGGGCGTCTGCTTCGGCGTCGCCGAGTAGAGCGGCTTGCCGTCCGGATCGCGGTAATAGATCGGCGCAGTCGTCTCCGCCGCCTGCGCGGCGGAGACCATGGCAGCGGTCACCGGCCGCGGCGGCAGGCCGCGGGCGGTCCATGCGACGCCTGCCGCTGCGGCGATCGCAGCAGCAGCGCCGGCCCATCTCAAGGGCCGCATTGCTCGGCGGCTCATTGCTCGGCCGTGACGACGAGCTTGTTCTCGACCGAGCCGGTCTCGCCCTGCACCTTGGCGCCGAGCGACAATTGCCAGCGGCCGGCCATGCCGAAGGTCGCCTTGAACCGGTAGGTGCCCGGCTCGGTACCCGGCATCGGCGTCACCTTGGTGGCCATCTCCTGCATGCCGTCCGGCGCCATGTCGAGCCGGGTCGAGAAGATGATCGCGTCGGAGACGGATTTTCCGGTGCTCTTGTCGACCAGCCGCACCGTGATGATACGATCGGCCCCGGCCTTGACGGTCGGCTGCACCAGCTGGAACTCGTAGTTCTTGATCTCAGCGTGGGCGGGCACATGGGTCAGGGCAACGCCGATCAACGCGGCCACAGCGGCGCGCGCGAGGTGGAAAGACTTCATGGGTATGATTCCTCGATACGTCTGATGAACCGCGTGAGCGGCATGCAGCGACACGCGCGCAATCGGGCGCACGCGTCAGCGATCAGGCGCTTTCAGCGCCTGTCAGACGTTGGTTCGAGGCGGATGATCCGGAGGCTTGGCGCCGAGCCCGTCGAGCAGCCGGTCGTCGCCCGCCGCAAAGGCGTTTTGCGACGGCTCGCGCGCGATCAGCGACATCGCGCCGCCGGGCGCCGGCAGCGAGACGCTGAGCATGCACAGCGCAAGGAACGGACAATCGTCACACCCCTTGCTCTTGGTCTGGTCCGGACAGCACGGCATGTTGTCCGCCATCGCCTGCCCCGACATGGCTTCGTCGGACATTGCCTGATCGGACATCGCCATGCCGGACATCGCGTGGTCCGACATAGCCTGATGGTCAGACATCGCCTGCATCGTGGCGGCCGATGCATCCGGCATCATCCGGGCAAACGCCGGCGCCACGGGCGCGAGCAACAGCCCGGCCGCGACGAACAGCAGAATCCAGAGATTGACGAGCCGCCTCACATGCATGCCCGCTTGTCGCACGGATCAGCGGAACCTGCAAATCCGTGCGACTTCACGATCGCGCCAGTGGCGCCGCTGCCGCCTCACGCCTGCTTCAACACCGCCGGATCGACCGGCATCTTGCGCAGCCGCTTACCGGTCGCCGCGAAGATCGCATTGCTGATCGCGGGCACGATTCCCGATGTCCCGGTCTCGCCCATTCCGCCGGGCGGTTCGGTGCTCGGTACGATATGGACCTCGATGGCCGGGGCCTGATCGATGCGCAGCATCTGGTAGGTATCGAAATTGGTCTGCTCGACGCGACCGTCCTTCAGCGTGATCTCGCCATAGAGCGCGGCGGTGACGCCGAAATTGATGCCGCTCTGCAGTTGCGCCTGCACCGTGTCGGGATTGACCACGGTGCCGCAGTCCATCGCGCAGACCACGCGATGGACGCGGACCGAACCGTCCTTGGCAACCTCGACCTCGGCAATCTGCGCGAGGTAGCTGCCGAACACGAACTGCAGCGACACGCCGCGCCCGCGCCCCGCAGGCAGCTTGCCGCCCCAGCCGGCCTTGCTGGCCGCAAGCTCGAGCGCCGCCCTGGCGCGCGGCGACTTGCCGAGCAACGCCTTGCGATACTCGACCGGGTCCTGTTTGGCGGCCGCCGCCATCTCGTCGATCATGCTTTCGGCGACGAACACGTTGTGCGAGGGCCCGACGCTGCGCCAGAACGCCGTCGGAATGCCTGGTGGTTCGACCCGGACATATTCGACGTGGAAGTTCGGAATGTCGTAGACGAGATCGATCGCACCTTCGGTGGTATCGCCGTCGAGACCGTTGCGGAATGCCGGCGGCGCCCAGCGCGCAATGACGGAAGAACCCGCGAACCGATTGTTCCAGGCCACCGGCTTGCCCGATGCATCGAGGCCCACCGCAATCCGGTCGCACCAATACGGCCGGTACATGTCGTGCTGGATGTCCTCCTCGCGGGTCCACACAACCTTGACCGGCGCATCGACCTGCTTTGCGATCTGCACGGCGCGAATGACACCGTCGACCTCGAGCCTGCGGCCGAAGCCGCCGCCGAGCAGATGATTGTGCACCACCACTTTCTCTGGCGGCAGATCCAGCATCTTCGCGGCCACCGCCTGCACACGCGAAAGCGCCTGGTTGCCGACCCAGATCTCGCAGCCGTCGGGACGCACGTGCACGGTGCAGTTCATGGGCTCCATCGTGGCATGGGCGAGGAACGGCAGCTGATAGGTCGCCTCGACTTTGGTCGCGGCACCTGCCATCGCCTTGTCGGCGTCGCCGATATTCTGTGCGACCGCGCCGGGCTTCGTGGTGGCGGCTTCGAGCTCGCGCGCGATATCCGCCGTGGCGAGCTTGGCGTGCGGCCCCTCGTCCCACTCGATCGTGAGCGCCGCGAGGCCTTTCTTCGCCGCCCCCATGTGATCGGCCACCACGGCGACCGCGTCATCGAGCGTCACGATCTGGCGGACGCCCTTGACGGCCTTTGCCGCCGCATCATCCACGCGCTTCACCCGCCCCCCGAACACCGGCGACTGCGCCAGCGTCGCGACCTTCACTCCGGGCGGCCGCGCGTCGATGCCATAGACCGCGGTGCCGTTGACCTTCGACGGCGTATCGAGCCGCTTGGCCGGCGTGCCGATCAGCTTGAACTCGGCCGGGCTCTTTAGCGTCACATTCTCGGGCACCGGCATCTGTGCCGCGTCGGTCGCGAGCTCGCCGTAACCCAGCTTGCGTCCCGAGGCCGCGTGATGCACCTCGCCGTTCTCGGCGCGGCACGACGCGGGCTCGACGTTCCAGCGCTTCGCCGCGGCTGCAACCAGCATCGCTTTCGCAGTGGCGCCGGCCTTCCGCATCGGCTGCCAGGCGCCGCGCATCGCATTCGAATTGCCGGTGGCCTGCACGCCAAGCAGCGGGTTGGCGTAGAGCTTGTCGCTCGGCGGCGCGTGCTCGAGCTGCACCTGCGTCAGGCCGATCTCGAGTTCCTCGGCGATCAGCATCGGGATCGAGGTGTAGGTGCCCTGCCCCATCTCGACATAGGACATGGTCAGCACCACCTTGCCGTCGGCACCGATCCGGATGAAGGCATTCGGCGCAAAATCAGCGGAAGCCGCGGCCTCGCTTTCGCGGCCCGAGAACGGCAGGCTCACGCTGAGCAGCAGGCCGCCGCCGGCGACCGCGCCGGCGCGGAGGAAGTTACGCCGCGACAGATCGGCGGCGCGCTCGGACAAATTGTCGATCAGCGTCATGGCTCAACCTCCCGACTGCGCGGCTTGCTTGATGGCGTCGCGGATGCGGACATAGGTGCCGCAGCGGCAGATGTTGCCCGACATCGCCTCGTCGATATCGGCGTCGGTCGGCTTCGACTTGCTCGCGAGCAGCGCGGAAGCGGACATGATCTGCCCGGACTGGCAGTAACCGCATTGCGGCACCTCATGCGCGAGCCAGGCGTCCTGGATCTTCTTGCCTGCCGCCGTCTTGCCGACCGCCTCGATGGTCGTGATTTTGGAATCGCCGATGCTGTCGATCGTCGTGATGCAGGAGCGCACCGCGGTGTCATCGAGATGCACCGTGCAGGCACCGCACAGCGCCATGCCGCAGCCGAATTTGGTGCCGGTCATGCCGAGTACGTCGCGCAGCACCCACAGCAGCGGCGTATCGCCGTCGGCATCGACCGAATGACTGGTCCCATTGATCGTGATCTGGAAAGGCATCCTGACACTCCTGTCCTGGTTCGAGCCCTCGCGCGGATCGGCCCCTCCGGGCGCGATCCGCCAAATTCCAAAGCAATCGCGTGCATTCTCGCGCCAATTGCTCACTCATGGTAATAAATAGAAATGCCACGCCCTAGAAGCGGCGGTTCGATCCGCAGTGAAATAACCATTGGTTTATAATCATGGACCGACTGACCAGCATGTCCGTGTTCGCCCGCGTCGCCGATCTCGGCTCATTCACCGCGGCGGCCAAGGAGCTGCGGATGTCGCCGACCATGATCGGCAAGCATATCCGTTTTCTCGAGGACCGGCTCGGCTCGCAACTGATCAACCGCTCCACGCGGCGGCAGGGCCTCACCGAGCTCGGCCGCAGCTATCTCGATCACTGCAAGCACCTGCTGGTGGAGGCCGAGGCCGGCGATGCGCTGGTCGAGGAAGCCCTGAGCGCACCACGCGGCAAGCTCCGCGTTGCGACCTCGGTCGCCTTCGGATCGTACAGCCTGGCGCCCGCACTGGTCCGCTTCATGAAGAGATATCCTGAGGTCTCGGTCGACCTCGTCCTCAGCGACAGGATGGCCGATCTGCTGGAGGAAGGGCTCGATGCCGCGATCCGGGTCGGCACGCTCACCGACTCCAGCATGATGTCGCGCTCGCTGTCGCCCTACACCGGCGTGGTTTGCGCCGCGCCGAGTTATCTCGCCGAACGCGGCACGCCGACCCACCCACGGGATCTCGCCACCCATGAATGCCTGCGCTATCCCGGCTGGTCGGACGCACAGCGATGGAGCTTCTTCGGGCCGGAGGGCGAAGTGCACGTCGATGTCGAGAGCCGCCTGACCATCAACAACGCCTTCGGCATCCGCTATGCGGCCCTCGCCGGCGCCGGCATCGTGCTGATGCGCGACGAACTGCTCGCCGACGATATCGCCGCGGGCCGGCTTCAGGTCCTGCTGCCGAACTACACGACGCAGGCCCGCGCGCGTCAGATCCTGTGGCCGAGGAACCGCAAGATGACGCCCAAGCTTCGCGCCCTGATCGACTTCATCGTGGAGACGTATGGGTGAGACCCGGCGGGCAACTCAACTCGGACAGATGTGTCGCGAGAAACGCGAGGCCGCGTCCTCATTCACATCTGTCATCGCCCGGCTCGACCGGGCGATCCAGTACGCCGCGGCCTCTCGGCTCCAGCACTGCTGTCTCTGGAATGCTGGATCACCCGCATGCGCGGGTGATGACACCGCCTGTTTGACATCTTGACTCGAGCTATCCCCATCGTCGTCCCGGCGAAGGCCGGGACCCATAACCACCAATGCTGATTGATGCGCGATGGTGGAACGACGAATCCCGATCACAACACAAGCCGGGGAGTATGGGTCCCTGCTTTCGCAGGGACGACACCGTTATTGCAGTGACCGAAGCAGTCCAATTCGCTATCCGCTCCCCTCACTTCACCAGCGCCTCGACCTCCATGCGGAAGGCCTGACGCGAGCCGTCGCGGGAGTAGAACATGTGGCCGCCCGGATAGACCGCAAGCTTGGTGCGGCTTGGACCGGCGAAGGCCGGCAGCTGGTCGAGAATGATCCTGGAGGCGAAATACGGCGTTGCGAGATCGAACAGGCCGTGGCCGACCAGGAGCCTCATCTTCGGATCGAGCGCCAGCATCTGGCGCAGTTGCGTCACCGATTCAGCCGGATTGATGCCGTGACCGAACTCCCAGCCCTTGTTCACGGTCTCGCTGAGCAGATGATAGGAGCCGTCCGGCCGCCAGTTCAGCCGGCGCGTGGTGAGATCGACGGCGGCGCTGGTCAAGGGCGCCATCAGGGGATCGCCTGAGGGATCGTTGAAGCGGAAATAGCTGGAGTCCGGATAGGGATCGAAGCCTTCGACCGACGCATCGTAGCGGCCGGTCACCTTGCCGTTCTTGCGATCGAACTCGCGGCGGAATTCGCCGATGTCGAAACGGCCGGCGAGCCTGCGGCTCACCGCCTGATCGATGCCGGTCAGGTTAGCTACCTTGTCGGCGAGCCGCGTGGTCGCCTCGGTGTCGGCCTGCCCCTTGACGAGATCGAGCAGGAAATCGCCGCGCGCGTAGCTCTCGACGTCGGCCAGATCCTCGCGGGTCACCGGTCCTTTGGCTTGCCGCGCGACCGCCGCCATGGTCGGCAGGCTCGCGACATATTGCAGGATGCTGGAGCCGGCATAGTCGCGGAAATCGAGCACCGGCGAGATCAGGATCAGGCCGCGCACGCCGACGCCCTGCTGCATTTGCAGATTGCGCACCACCTTAGGCCCGCGGATGCCGCCATAGCTTTCGCCGGTGACATATTTCGGCGAGGTCAGCCGGTCGTATTTTTCCAGCCAGCGGCGGATCACCAGCGCGACCGAATTGGCGTCGCCGTCGACGGTGAAGAAGCGCTTGCGCGCATCCTCCGAGGTGGTGACGAAGCGGCTGTAGCCGGTGCCCACGGGATCGATGAAGACCAGATCGGTGAAATCGAGCCAGGTGTCGGCATTCGCCTGCAGCTCGGGCGAAGCCGACGACACCGCGCCGTCGCCGTCGAACGGCAGCCGCCACGGCCCGACATTGCCGAATTGCAGCCAGGCCGATGCGGAGCCCGGCCCGCCGTTGAACAGGAACGTCACCGGACGGTTCGCCTTCTCGGCACCGTCGAGCTGGTAGGAGGTGTAGGCGATGTCGGCGAGCGGCTCGCCCTTGTCGTCGAACACGCGGATCGAGCCCGCAGTCGCGCTGAAGTTCAGCGTGCGGCCCGGCAGCGCGACCGACTGCTTTGTGGTGGAGTCCGGCGGCAGGCGGTGCTGCTCGGCGGTCAATGCGTTGGCCGCAGCATTGGCGCCAGAGCCCGCCTCGCCGCGGCCTCCCCGGCCCTTTTGGCCGCTCGGGGTCTGACCGCTTGGATTCTGACCGCCTGGGGCCTGCACGCTCGGCGACGGCGATGGCTGCGGGGCCTCGTCCTCGGCCCGCGCCGCGGTTGCAAGGCAGGCCACCAGCAGCGCTGCCGCGAGCCGTGTCGCAAAACTGTTAGCCATGCCGTTCACTCCCTGGGCCGACGTTTACGCATATCAAAGCGTTTTCGAGCGAAGTGGATACCGGTTCGCGTGAAGAAAACGCGTCAAAATCAAAATCTAGAGCCCGGGTCGTCAGAACCGGGCTCTGGGCCACAAACTACGATAGCCTGGCGGCACCGGTGTGGCATGCGGTCCGTTCCCGGACCATCTCGACAAGGCCGCCCGGGATGTATAGACGAGCGCGGCGTAATCCGGGCCAAAAGAGTTCGTGAGCGATGGCTAGCCCCAAGCGGTATGACAAGATCGCCTTCGTCGCCAGCGCGAGTGCGGAAGCGCAGACGGCGCTCGAGCAGCTGACCGCGATGTACGGCAACCATTCGGCCGCCGACGCCGACGTCGTGGTTGCGCTCGGCGGTGACGGATTGATGCTGCAGACGCTGCACGCCAACATGCGCAGCGGCAAGCCGATCTACGGCATGCATCGCGGCACCGTCGGCTTCCTGATGAATGAATATTCGACGCACGATCTGCGCACGCGGCTTGCGGCGTCGCGGGAGTCGCTGATCAATCCGCTGCTGATGCGCGCGACCGACATCCACGGCGCCGTGCATCTGCATCACGCCATCAACGAGGTCGCGCTGTTCCGGCAGACTTATCAGGTCGCCAAGCTGCGCATCCTGATCGACGAGCATGAGCGGATGCCCGAGCTGATGGCCGACGGCATCCTGGTGGCGACGCCGGCCGGGTCGACCGCCTACAATCTCTCGGCCCAGGGCCCGATCCTGCCGATCAACGCGGCGCTGCTGGCGCTGACCCCGATCAGCGCGTTCCGGCCGCGGCGCTGGCGCGGCGCGCTGCTGCCGAACTCCGCCTTCGTGGTGATCGAGGTGATCGAAGGCGAGAAGCGCCCGGTTGCCGCGGTCGCCGACCATGACGAGGTCCGCGACGTTCGCCGCGTCGAGGTGCTGTCCGACAAGACGATTGCGATGCGGATGCTGTTCGATCCCGGCCACTCGCTGGAGGAACGCATCCTGCGCGAGCAGTTCGGCTACTGACGGCCGCGCCCGCCCCTGTCCGGCAACCAATCATTAACCCCGGGCGGGATATGGTTAACGTCGGGTAATACCGCGTTTGGCCCGGTATGCCCGTTTGGGACCGGACCATGTATCGCATCGATTTCAACAAGCTGCGATTTTTGATTTGCGACGACAATCCGCACATGCGCCGCATCCTGCGCACGCTGCTGCATTCGTTCGGCGCGCGCGAAGTCTATGAGGCCGAGGACGGCGCCACCGCGCTCGAGATGTATACGCACTACGTGCCCGATATCGTCATCACCGACTGGTCGATGCCGATCTTCGACGGGCTCGAGCTCGCGCAGATGATCCGGCAGCCGGAATCCAAGGGCAATCCCTACGCGCCGATCATCATGCTGACCGGGCATTCCGAGAAACGCCGCGTCACGGTGGCGCGCGATGCCGGCGTCACCGAATTCCTGGCCAAACCGATCTCGGCCAAGGGGCTCTACCAGCGGATCATGAACGTGGTCGCCAACCCGCGTCCGTTCATCAAGACCAAGACCTATTTCGGTCCCGACCGCCGCCGCAACACCACCAACACCTACATCGGCCCCGAGCGCCGCGGCAGCGGCGAGGTCGAGGTGCTGCAACAGCCGTCGCTGCTCGAGAAGGCGCGCTCGTCTATTTAGGATATCGCCATGGCGAAAGACAAACCCGGGACGATCGAGGTCAAGAGCTTCGGCACGCATCACGTGATCACGCAGCCGAACCCGCTGCGCAAGATGCTGCTGCGCGTCCCCGAGAGCGACCTCGACGATCCCGTCGGCCGTGCCGAAAAGGCGCTCGCCGGGCTGTCGGGCGAGTTCAAGGAATGGATGACGATCGAGGCCGACCGCCTCTCCACCGCGCACGCCACCGCGCTGCGCGAGGGCTTCAACGACAAGACCCGCGAGGAGCTGTTCCGCGCCGCGCACGACATCAAGGGCGATGCCGCAACATTCGGCTATCCGTCGGCGGCCGCTGCGGCCGAGAGCCTGTGCCGCATCATCGAGCACGCGCCGGATCTCGCCGCCGTGCCTGCCCAACTGATTGCCCACCACATCAACGCCGTGCAGGCGATCGTGCGCAACCGCACCAAGCTCGACACCGCTGTCGTGGCCGGCGTGCTGAGCAAGCAGCTCCGCGGCATCGCCGATGAATTCCTGACCCACGCCAATCGCGACCGCCCCGAGCATCTCGAGGCCATCCTCGCGCCGAGCATCGTGCCCGGCGAATAGCGGCGCGCCGCGGCGCATGGCCGCGGCTTCCATCATCGTCAATCGCAGGAAGCGCGGCCCTCAGGCCGCGATGAGATCGTCGTCGTAGGGCAGCACCGCGATCGCGTCTTCGGCGGCGAGCTCCTTGCAGAACATGCGCGCATCCTCGCGGGCCGATTCCGTCGCAAAGCGGCGCAGCAGGATCAAGAGCGGCTCGGCCGCCGAATGGTCGGTCTCGCAATGGGTCAGCACGCGTTCGACCATGCGCCGATGCAACCGCGCCGCACCGTCGCCGCTGTCGACATAGCCGACCTCGTGGCTCGCCTCAAGCGCGACGCGGAACGCGGCGTAGGTGGATTCCGGCAAGCCCGCGCGGCGCAGCAGCGCTTGCAGCCCGTTGCCGCCGCGGTCGTTCAACAGCGCGGAGACGCGGCCATAGGGCAGTCCGGATAGTTCGGCGAGCGCAGCGCCGAACAGGTCGAGATTGCCCGACAGCAGCGCGCGCAGGATCAGCCCGGCGGTCAGTTGCCCGGTGGCGCGCAGGTGGGTGATCAGGTTCTGCATGTCGTCGCCGAAAGCGCGTGCGGCGATGTTCACCGTGGAGCGCTCCTTCGCCTCGCCGGCGATGCGGTCGGCGCGGTCGGCGCCGAGCCAGTTTCGCGCCACGACGAACTGCGCCAGCGTGTCGGAGAGCTTGGCGACCAGCGCCAGCCGCGTCGCGGACGGCAGGTCATCCAGCGCCAGCATCGATTCCCGGATGGCCGCGAGATGGCCGTGGCGCTCGACGATGCGGTCCCAGGAGAATGGCGCAAGCCCGGCATAGGGATTCTCGATCAGCTCGAGCGCGGCCGCGGCCGAGCCGACCTCGGCGATCGCCGCAGCGACAGAGGCCGGAAGGTTGACGCGGCGCGCGATCGCGCACTGCATCTCGTCAGAGCCGGTCGCGACGATGTCGACGAGATCGGCATCGATCAGGAGCGGTGAATGCTCCAGCACCGGCAGCGCGATTGCCGGCTGATCGGCCGACAGCGCCTGCACGATCGCAGCCGGCGCCTCCGTGCTGTGTGCGAACACCTCGGCCATCGCCTGTCGCACCAGCGGCGACGGATCGTCGAGCAGCATCAGCAGCGCGCCTTCGGCCGCGACGCGGTCGTCCTCGGCGAGATCTGAAATGAGCCAGGCCCGGGCCAACGCCCGCGTCGCCTCTGCCCGCTCGCCTGCCGGAGCGGTCCTAATCCAACTAATGAACTGCCGAACGATCATGGTCCTTCCGGCTTACGCAACGAAACGGCATCGACTTACGACGCCAACTACAAGGAAAAATAAACCATGACGCTTAACAAAGGGTTCACCATAAACGTTTGGGATTATTGACGTTTCGTTAAGACGGCACTGGTGCGCGGCTTCGCGCGCGCAGCAAGGTGGCACTAGCCGTTGCTGTAGGTGCCGTTCGGATCGCTGAACAGATCAAGCCGCCCGGGCGCACGGACCTTCGGCGTCGCCGACGTGGTCAGCGCGGAGGAATTGCCCCACAGCTCCTGCACCGCAGGTGAAATCGGCTCCGAACGTTCGCCGCCCTGGTAGAGCGAGCGGAAGGCCGGCGCCGGCTGCGCCGATGCGACGGTCGAGGTCGCACCGGTTGATGAGGCCGCACCGGAATTCGGGAAGGTCGAGAGATAGGACGCAGTGTCCATCGACACCGCTTGCGTCGGCGCGGCGCTTGCGATCGCGTAAGGGCTCATGGTGTCGCCGCCCGCCGCAGCGAAGGCGGTGCGCGTGTCCTTCGAGTTTGCCGCCGCGGCATAGCGCGTGGTCAACACCGAATAGACCTGGCTGACGCTGCGCGCGCTGCCCGACTTGTCGTAGAAGATCGACTGGTTCGCCGCCGCCGCCTTCGGAAACATCGCGGCCGCGTTGGCGCTCGGGCTATCCTCGGCGCTCGAGATGAGCTTGCCGGCGCCGCCGACGCCCATGAAATGCGCCATATAGAGTTCGGCATCGGTCGGGCGACGGCCGAGCATGCCGGTGAGTTTGAAGCTGTTGGATTGCGTCAGCGCCGCCGCCATCGAGGACGCCGCATCGGGATCGTCGCGCAGCTTCATGACCGCGGTCTTTGCAGAGGGATCGCTGACCGAATAGCTGCCGTCGGTATTCTTGGTGATGGCGTCGGCATATTGTCCGTAGCCGAGCTGGCTGCCGGCCTCCTTGACGGTGCCGAGCCAAGTCTGGTCGATGAATTGATAAAGTCCGTGCGCCGACGAGGTCGTGGCGCCGGCCCGCGGATTGAAATTGGATTCCATCTTCGCGGTGGTGAGCAAATATTCGAAGCTCGTACCGGTGGTAGCCGCCGCCTGCTTGATCGAGCCGGCAACCTTCAGGCGCGAAGGATCGACACCTGCCGAAGCCGTCGCATTGAAGAGGTCGACCGCCATTGATCGGGTGCCTTGCGGGGCGCCGGCAATCGGCACCCATGTCCTGTCAACCTGCCGTAATTATGGTTAACGGCACGTTAATATCACTCAAGGCTGGGCCTCGTAGTAGTGCGCGACCTGGTCGATCTCCCCGGCGGTCATCTGGCGGGCGATGTTGCGCATCTGCTGGCTGATGTCGTTACGGCGGGCCCCGGACGCGAAGGCCTCGAGCTGCGCCTTGATGTAGACCGCCGACTGGCCGCCGAGCCAGGGACTTCCCGCCTTGTTGTCGATATCGCCGTGGCAGGAGCCGCAGGGCGGAATGTTGCGCATCGGCGCGCCCGTCACCACGACCGCCGGCGCGGCGCGCCCGGTATCCAGGTTGTTCGAGGGCACCCGCGGCAAATAGGCGTAATAGGCCGCAACGTCCTTCATGTCCTGATCGCTCATGGCCGCCGCGAACGGGCTCATCACAACGCTGACCCGCGCGCCGGTCTTGAAGTCGTTCAGCTCCTTGTACGTTACCGCGGCAAACTGCCCGGCGAGGTTCGGCGAATGGGCGTCGCTGACGCCCTGCGGTCCGTGGCAGATCGCGCAGCGCTGCGCCAGCGTCGCGCCGCGCCCGATCGAGACCTGATTGACCTTGGTCAGCATCTCCGACGTCATCACGACATTGGAGGTCTTGAAATCCGGCTTGATGCTTGCTTCCTGCATGGCGGCACGGGGAACGCCGGCGGCGCTGCAGATCGCGTCCCAGACGCCGGCAAGCTTGAGGTTGGGTTGCGCCAGCGGCAACCAGATCAGGCCGGCGACCGCCGACAGCACGGCAATGGCGGCCGTGACGCCGACGCTGATGCCGAACCACGGATTGCGCACCGAGAACAGCGGCTGATCGCTCATCGGCCGGCTCCGACATAGACCGCAGGCACGCTGGTCTCGTTCAGCGCCATCAACTGCGCGATCGGGAAACCATAGTTCACGACGGTAAGGCCGACCATCAATGCGAGCCACAGGCCGAACGAGTTGAGCGCGACCGGAATCCGTGCCGGCATGTGCAGCGGCACTGCGAAGCGGTAGGCAGCCGCCTCGCCTCGCGCGCCGAATTGGCCGCGGATCAGCACCAGCAGGAACAGCAGGCCCGACAGCAGCAGGATGAACCCGCCGATCGCCGACATCGTCACCGACAGGGCCTGTGGCGAGATCGCGGGGTTGGCATAGTCGTAATACGCCATGCGGCGCGGCATGCCGAGGATGCCGACATAGTGCCATGGGAAGGTGGTCACGATCATGCCGATGAACCACAGCCAGAGCTGGGTGCGCATCAGGCCAAAGCTGTCCAGCGCCCGTCCGGTCAGGTGCGGCCACAGGTCGTAGGCAATCGCAAAATACATGATGACGATGGCGCCACCGAAGATCAGGTGGAAATGGCCGGTGATCCACTGCGTGTTGTGCACGGTGGCGTCGAGTTGATAGCTCATGTTGATCAGGCCGCCGGCGCCGCCGAAGCCGAGCATCACCAGCGACAGCGCGGTCGCCAGCATGATCGGATTGGACCACGGCAGTGCGCCGATCCAGCCGAATGCGCCGCGGCCACCGCGCAGGCGGCTCGCAATCTCCGCCGACGCGCAGATCGTGAACACGGTGAGCAGCGTCGGCAGCGCGACGAGGCCGGTGAACACCGAGTGCATGAACTTGAAGCCGGCGCCGACCTGCGGGTCGGCAAACAGATGGTGCACGCCGATCGGCATCGCCACCACGACGAACAGGATGAACGAGATCCGCGCCATCGCATCGCTATAGAGCCGGCCGCCGATCGCGCGCGGGAAGATCGTGTAATAGGCGATGTAGGTCGGGATCAGCCAGAAATAGACAATGGCATGCAGGGTCCAAGAGAAGAACACGCGCGCCAGCCCCGCATCAATTGTGGATTTGAGCCCGAGCGCCACAGGCAGGATCAGGAACAGGATCTCGAGCGCCGCGCCGACCGCCGTCCAGCCCCAGAGCAAGCAGCCCGCGACATTGGCGTACATGGCAAGCGGCACCGGCTTGCCCGGATTGTCGCGCTTCCAGATCACGAAATTGATCACCATCAGCGCGACCCAGATCCATGATCCGACCACGACCATGACGACGCCGACGTAGTAGAAGGGATTGCCGACCATCGGCGGATAGAAGGTGTAGAGCACCGAGGCAAGCCCCAGCGACACTGGGATCATTGCGACAACGGCGCCGACGGCGACCAGGAAGAAGCCGGCCCAGGCCCAGCGCCGGCCGACCAGCGCCTTCTCGAGCGACGCTTCGGTGATCGCATAGCCGAACCCCATCGCGATCAGCGTCGGGAACACGTACCCCATCGCCGAGCCATGCGCGGTGACCGAGCGATAGTAGAACTCCGGATTGAAATGCCAGGCGTTGAGCGGGCTGCGCACGAACATCTGCCAGGCACCGAGCACCAGCGCCGCGCCGAACACGATGAAGGCGAGCCAGAAATGCGCAGCTATCAGCCGCTTGTTAGTCAACACAGGTCAACCTCCGCTTCGCCGCCGCCATGTCGCGGAATGTGGACTTGTCGACCACCTTGACCTTACCCCACATGCCCTGGTGGCCGATGCCGCAGAATTCCTGGCACGGCATCACGTGATCGCCCGGCGCCTTGAAGCGCACCGGTAGGTCCGTGACGTAGCCCGGCACCAGCATCGTGTTGATGTTGGTGCCCTCGATCAGGAAACCGTGGACGACATCGGCGCTGGTGGCGCGGAAGGTGATCGGAGTCTCCGCGGGCACCACGATGCATTGCGGTGTGAAGGAATATTGCTGACCGATCGCGCGCACCGTGACCGAGCCGTCGGGCGCCAGTTCGCTGCCGAGATTGCTCTCGATGAATTCGCCGGACAGATGCAGCGTCTTGGGATCGGCAGTTTCGACCCGGCCCTGCGGCATCGTCGCCCGATGGATGCCGATATAGGCCGCCATGCCGACCAGCACGCCGACGATGACGATCGACAGCGTCGCCCAGCGCCGCTCGATCCGCGCGGCAACGGCTTCGCCGAGGCTATGGTCCGTCTCTGTCGCCATCAGGGAGCGCTCCGCGGCAGGAAGACCAGCAGATAGAATGCAAACCACAATCCGACCACGATAGCCGTCGCAACGCCCGCGACCGCAATCGCGCCGCCCGGGCCGGCGCGCACGATGGTCTCGACACGCTCGTCTTCCGAGCCCGATGCCGACGGTTGCGGCGACGATGAGTTGATCATGACCGCGTTCCCCTAAAGCGCGATGGGATCAGATTGAATCGTCATCACGCCTAGGCCCCTTGTTTGAGCATGATCATTTCGGAAAACCGCTTCGCACTTTTCCGGATCATGCTTAGTTCAGCGTTGCTGCACGCAGTTCGTTTGCCTGCCGCGCCGACACCGGCTCGCCGCGATTGCCCCAGGCCGTTCGAATGTAGGTCACGACAGCCGCGACCTCGTCGTCCGACAGCTTCTGCGCAAACGGCGGCATGCCGTGGGGCATCGGATTGCCCGATGTGCCCGGCGGGTAGCCGCCATTGAGCACCATCCGGATCGGGTTCACTGCGGAAACCATCTGGATCGACTGGTTGCCGGCAAGCGGCGGATAGTCCGGCGGCATGCCCTGCCCGGTCGCGCCATGGCAGCTCGCGCAGTCGCGGTCATAGATCGACTTGCCAAAGGACAGCAGCAGGCTGCTCTCGGCCGACGGCAGCGAAGTCGACGCCTTTTCCGGGGGGCCGCCCTGCGCAAGGCCCTTCAGGTAGACCGCCATCGCGCGCACATCGTCGTCATTGAGATATTGCAGGCTGTTGTAGACGACCTCGGCCATCGGCCCGTACACGGCGCCCTTGGCGGACACGCCCTTGCGCAGATAGTCGACGATCTCCTCGATCGTCCAGTCGCCGAGCCCCGTCTCCTTGTTGGAGGTCAGCGACGGCGCGTACCAGTTCTGCATCGGGATCAGGCCGCCCTCGAAGGCCTGCGACTGCTTGCTGCCGCCAAGCGCATTGATCGGGGTGTGACACATCCCGCAATGCCCGAGCCCCTCGACCAGATAGTTACCTCTATTCCACTCTGCCGACTTCGTTGGGTCCGGCTTGAACTCGCCTTCCCTGAAGAACAGCGTGCGCCAGCCGAGGATCAGCGAGCGGTTGTTGAACGGGAAGGTCAGGTCATGCGGCTTGTTGAGTTGCTTGACCGGCGCGACCGTGCGCAAATAGGCGTAGATCGCGTCGCTGTCCTCGCGCGTCACCTGGGTGTAGGAGGCGAACGGCATCGCCGGATAGACCAGGCCGCCATCGGGGAAGCGGCCATTGTGCATCATCTGGTAGAACTGATCCGACGTCCAAGTCCCGATGCCTGTCTGCGGGTCGGGCGTGATGTTCGACGTGTAGAGCGTGCCGAACGGCGTCTTCATCGGAAGGCCGCCGGCGAAGGTCTTGCCTTCGCGCGCGGTGTGACAGGCGATGCAATCGCCGGCGCGCGCGAGATATTCGCCCTTGGCGATGACGGCCGGATCGGCCGCCTTCTGCTGCGCCGATGCCGTGGCGGGCGACAGTGCCAGCGCCAGTCCGACAAGCAGTCCTGTTGAGGTTCGCGACATCGGCACGATCCCTTCAGTGCGGTTCGCTGCCGCATTCGAGCGGCATTGGCAGGCTGCCTCGCGGCGCGAAGGACGGATCGGCAGGCGCCGGACGCGACGACAGGTAGGCGGCCACCGCCTTCACGTCGTCCTCGGTCAGCAGGCTCGCAACAATCTGCATGCAATCGGGGGCGAGCGCGGTCCGCGTGCCATAGCGCCAGCCGCCGAGCTGGCCGCTGATATAGGCGGCGCGCAGGCCCAGCAGGCCGGGAATGCCGGGCTCCATGCCGCCCAACGCAGGACCATGACAGGCCGAACACGGCGGAATGCCGTGCTGGGGATCGCCGTTCTTCACGATCTCCTCGCCGCGCGCCAGGACCTCCTTGCTGTCGACCGGCGGCACCGGCTGTGGAAATGCCGGCCGGAGCGAAGCGAAATACTCGGCGATCTTCTTCAGGTAATCGTCAGTCTGAAACTCCAGCAGATAGTTCATCGGCGGATATTTCCGCCGTCCGTCCCTGAACGCGATCAGCTGGTTGTAGAGATAGCCGGCCGGCTTGCCGGCAAGACGCGGAAAATACACATCGCTGGTGCCCTCGCCTTCGGCGCCGTGACAGGGCGCGCAGGCGAGGACGCGCGCGGCCATGGTATCGGGCGCACGCTCGGCTGTCTGCGATTGGGCGGCATCGATCGGTAGCGCAATAAGCGCCAGCAACGCGGTCAGCGGTAAAAAACGATCCATCACCGTTTTGGCCCCCAGCGCGACGGTGAGACTATAGCCACATCGCGAAACTGGAGACAACGAAGCGCAAGAATTCGACGCGTCGTCTTTGATTTAGATCAAAAGTTTATTTGCGATAGACCTGCGTCGGATCGAACATCCGCTCGGCATCGACGAAGGACAGGCGGATGTCACCGCCCTCGCCCTTCACCGCGCGATAGAAGCAGGAGCGCCGTCCCGTGTGGCAGGCGGCGCCGATCTGCTCGACCTTGATCCACACCGCGTCCTGATCGCAATCCATCCGGATCTCGACCACGCGCTGGGTCTGGCCCGAGCTCTCGCCCTTGCGCCACAGCGCATTGCGCGATCGGCTGAAGTACCAGCCCTCACCGGTCGCGATCGTCTTGCGCAGGGCTTCGTCGTTCATGTGCGCGACCATCAGCACGTCGCCGGTCACAGCATCGGTCGCGACGCAGGTCACAAGACCGGTCGCGTCGAATTTGGGCTGGAAGTCGAGCCCCTCCTCGCGGTCGTGATCGTGGGTCGATGCGGACACGGAAAACCTCGCTCGGGAAAATGCGAGGTTACCGGTTCGGTCCTCGCACCAGGGACAGGAAACGCTGCTGCTCCGCTGGATTGTCGCGGAACATGCCGGTGAAGCGGCTGGTGAAGGTCGACGCACCATGCTTGGCGACGCCGCGCACCGACATGCAGGTATGCTCCGCCTCGATCAGCACGGCAACGCCGCGGGGCTTCAGCACCTCGTCGATCGCTGCTGCGACCTGTGCGGTGAGATGCTCCTGGGTCTGCAGGCGGCGAGCGAAGATGTCGGTCAGCCGCGCCAGCTTGGAGAGGCCCACGACGCGCTCCACCGGCGTGTAGGCGATATGCGCCTTGCCGTAGAACGGCATCATGTGATGCTCGCACTGCGAGGTGAACTCGATGTCGCGGACCAGAACGAAATCGTCGTAGCCGGCGGTCTCGCCGAAGGTGCGGTTCAGCACTTCGGCCGGGCACTGATGGTAGCCCTGATAGAGCTCGTCATAGGCTTCGACGACGCGGCGCGGCGTATCGAGCAGGCCCTCGCGGCCGGTGTTCTCGCCGATATAGGCGAGCAGCGTCTTCACCGCGTCCTCGGCTTCGGCGCGCGACGGGCGCGGCTGGTCGGCACGGACGGCCGCCGACAGGAATTCTGCGGGATCGAGCTCGCCTGGCTTCGCGTCAGCCGGCTTGTTCGGGCGAATCGGTTTGATCAAGGCGTCCATGTCTTCTCCGTTCGACCGGCCCTGGCACTGTCCTCGGGCCGGATGTGTCACCGGGCAGACGGGGCGGATCATCGAACCGCCGGGCGCCTGAGTCCCCTTTTGTAGCACCACAACGGCGGATGTGGTCCGCGGTGGCCGCATGGCCGGGCTATGTTTCCGGCGCTGCGGTCCATATATAGGACGGTGAATCCCAGCCGCCAAGAGCGCCCGGCACGGCCGGAACCAGGCATCTGTCCCCATGCTGAACGACATTTACAACAAGCGGATCATTGAGTTGGCCGGCAATATTCCACGCCTCGGACGGCTGTCCGACCCGGACGCCAGCGCCACCGCGCACTCCAAATTGTGCGGTTCGACCGTCAAGGTCGATCTCAAGATGGACGGCCCGGTGGTGACCGACTTCGCCCATGACGTGAAGGCTTGCGCGCTCGGCCAGGCCTCCTCCTCGATCATGGCGAGCCATGTGGTGGGGTCGACCGCGGACGAGTTGCGCGACTTGCGCGAGACGGTCCGCAAGATGCTGAAGGAAAATGGCCAGCCCCCGCAAGGCGGCAAGTGGGCCGACATCGCACTGCTCGAGCCGGTGCGCGACTACAAGGCCCGCCATGCCTCGACGCTCTTGACGTTCGATGCGGTGGTCGATGCGATCGGCCAGATCGAGGCCAAGGCAAAGCAGCCGGCGTAAGCCTTAACTGCCGGCGCAAGCCTCTCCTACTGAGCCGGCTGGACCGGCGGCGGCGCGGCAGCGGCACCGACCGGAACGACTGCCTCGGCGGTCTTGGTCGCCTTCGCGGCCTGCGGCTGCACCTCACCCTCCATGGCGGTGCTCACGAAGCGATCGTTGTTCTTCGGCTTCGCCTCGGCCATGGGAATTGAATTGTCCTGCCGCGGCAGCACGTCGGCGACGGCATCCGTGGTGACGAGATTGGTCAGCCGCAATTCAGCCGCCGACAATTCGTGCAGGTCTTCCCACGGCGGCACGCTGAGTGCGAGCGACAGCAGCTCGCCGGCGCCGCCCATATCGAAGGTGTACTTGGCAAGGCGGCCGATGTCGCGCTCGACGATCATCAGGTCCTGCGCGGTGTAGCTGGCGGCCTTGGCATCGTCGGCGCGGTCGCCCATCCAGATCTGATGCACCCGGACGTGAGCGGCCGGTGGAACGTAGCGCGTCTTGCCCGACAGCAGCAGGAACACGCACATCGACTCGCAATAGGCGTCCGGCAGCACGCTCGCGCGGTCGCCCTGCGCGGCGTGGCCGACGACGCTGGTGCCGACCGTGGTCAGCGCGCCGAGACCGCGGAAGCGGCGGCCGAGCGCGATCGCGTCGTTGACCGAGCCGCCACTGGAATCGAGCACAATGGTGGCGCCGTTGAGCTGGCGGCTGCGCGCGAACTCGTCGAACTCCTTGGGGCTATCGGCCGTGATGATGCCGACCGCCGACACCCAGCCGCGGCAATTCGGCTGACAGCCGATCCAGCTGAACTTCATCGGCAGCTTGCGCTCTTCGAGGGTTGAGCTGGCCTGCGCGGAACTCCCCGTCGTTGTGACGGTTCCGGAAATCGCAAAGCAAACGGCAACGGCGCCGGTGAGCACCCAACTGCGTAACGAGAGCGACCTGACGAGCCTCAATTTGGTTCCTTCCCCAAAGCCCTGGGTGATGCGAGCGGTGGCAATGGCCCCATGGCAACGCGCCACGATTCTGTCATCGGCGCGTTATGGGAACGGTAGCCTTGCTGACCTGGACCGTCCATAGGACCCTTGCTGCACCGCGACCAGCGCCGTGCGATAATAGTGAACTGTGGCGTAAATATCTGCAACAGAACAGTTCCTTGGCTTGGAACCCCCGCAAGACTACGTACATACTTGCGTATGCCGTCGACCGATCATTCAACACCACACCATTCACGATGCATGGAGTGTGCCACCACCGCACGCCGCTTGCCGCGGAACTTCGGCCGCGCCTTGATCTGGATCTACCGGCACACGCTGTCGCCGCTGGTCGGCTACAACTGCCGGCATCTGCCGACCTGCTCGGTCTACGGCGATGAAGCGATCGAGCGCTTCGGGTTGTGGGCCGGCGGGTGGATGACGCTGGCGCGGCTGCTGCGCTGCCAGCCCTGGGGCACCTCCGGGATCGACAACGTGCCGCCGGTCAAGCCGCCGGGCGCACACTGGTATGTGCCCTGGCGCTACGGCCGCTGGCGTGGCGTCAACGACAACTGATCAATTTCTGCAGCGCTCCCAAGCCCGGCGCGCATTGCTGCCGGGCGGAACTGTGGCGATAGTTGGCGCATTGTTTCAGTGCCCCCTTGCTGCTCCTTCTTGCTGCTCCTTGGGGAGGAAACAACAATGCGCTGGAAAATCAGCCACAACGATCACGATCCCCGGCAGATCGATTTGCTGGCCGTACTTGCCTTGCTCGTCGTGATCGTTGCCGCCTACGGCTACTTCACGCACAACTCGACCAAGCCGAGCACGACGGCATTCATCGTACCGAGCCAGAGCGTGAAGTGGTGACGCGCAAGCTCACTCGGCTATGACAGCACGCGCCGTGCGGGGCCGCGTGATGACCACCACTACGAGCGCCGCCGCAACGAAGGCGGTGGCCACGTAGCCCGCGCTGAGCAGCCATTCCCGCGCGAACAGCAATCCGCCGATCGCCGAGCCGATGGCCTGGCCGATATACAGCACCGAGGTGTTGAGCGAGACCGACGCCGATGCAAGTGCAGGCGCCGCGCCGACCAGCCGCACCTGCTGCATCGAATTGGTCGACGCAAAGCCGAGACCCCACACCGCCACCGAAGCCGCCATCAAGGCATAGGCGCCGGCGCTCAGCGCCCAGCCAGCGACGCCGGCGAGCAGCATCACGGTGAACAGGACCGAGGTTTTCCAGGCACCCCAGGAATCCACGATGCGGGTTGCGATGGCGATACCGACGAACCCGAAGATGCCGTAGAGCGCAAACACGATGCCGATGGCGTCGGCATTCGCGCCGGTCAACTTGGCGAGCAGCGGTCCCATGAAGGTGAACACCACGAACTGGCCGGACATCTGCAACGTCGTGACCGACAGCAGCAGGACGACGGTCGGATTGCGGCCGAGATCGGCCCAGGTCCTAAGATCGACCGGCGCGCCGTGCAATCCGCCGGGCAACCGCCACCACAGCAGCAGGCAGCTCACGAGCCCGGTCAGCGCGATCGCACCATAGGTCGCGCGAAAACCGTAACGGCTTGCGATGAAGGTGATCAGCGGCAGCCCGATCGCAGCGGCGAGCGACCAGCCGAGGAAGATATAGGCGATCGTGCTGCCGCGCTTTTCCACCGGCACGATCAGCGCCGCAGTACCGGCCGCCTGCGGCGTGTAGAGCACGCCGACCGCGAGCATCACGAGGCGAATGATCAAGAGACTGTCGTAGTCCGGCGCGAAGGCGGATGCCGCATTGGTCAGCGTCAGCACCAGCAGCGTCACCGTCAGCAAGGCTCGCCGTTCGAACCGGCTGGTCAGCCACGCCGTCACCGGCGAGCCCGCGCACAGCACGATCGCGCCGAAGGTGATCAGGAGGCCCGCGGTGTGGATCGTGACGCCGAGCCCGCTCGACAGCTCCGCCAGCATGCCGGCCGGCGCCAGCACCGAGCAGCCGGTGACGATGTTGCCGAGCATCAATGCGGTGGGAGCGAAGCGTTTCACGCCGCGTTGATAGCAGGCCCCGATTTCAATGCAACTGCATCTAAATGCATGGCACGTGATCGATTTGCGCCACTTGCGCTCAAGGCGACGGCGATGCCGCCGGCGCCGCGTTGACGCTCGGTGACGCAGCCGCCGGCCACGGGCTTGCCGGCTTGGGACCAGCGGTCGCAGCGGGACACGACGCCAGAAGCTGCGTCCATCCCTGCTCCAGCCCGGTCGTGTCGATATCGAACGTCGCGACGCCGGGCCTGGTGGGATCCGGCTTGCCGTCGGGCGACAGCGCGCTTTCGCCGATCTGCAGATGCGGGACCGCGGTCATCGCCTTGACGATGTCCGCGGTCACCGGATCGCTCCAGACCTCGTATTTGCCGAACCGCGCCGGCAACCTGCCGAATGCGATCGCCTTGGTGACGCCGGCCATCATCACCACCGTGCTCTTGCCGGCGGCCCCCTCGTCGAAATCGCGCACGAACATCAGGCGACCACGATCCTTGTTCTCGCAGAACAGCCGCCACTCCATCATGCGGAACGAGCTGCCATCGCCCTTTTTCTGCTGCACGATCTTGCGGACATAGGGCCGCGTTTCCTTCTCCACCGCCCACAGCGTGTCCGGCAACGGCCGCGTGTCGATTCCGAATCGATAGA
Organism: Bradyrhizobium sp. INPA03-11B; assembly: GCF_040446015.1. NCBI lineage: Bacteria > Pseudomonadati > Pseudomonadota > Alphaproteobacteria > Hyphomicrobiales > Nitrobacteraceae > Bradyrhizobium > Bradyrhizobium sp. INPA03-11B. Next base: position 16,789 of record NZ_JASGSR010000025.1, on the reverse strand, counting down.
GCTCCGGACGCGTCAGCACGTGCAGGTTCTCGAACTTCACGGTCCGGATCAGATCGCTGAGCTCGCGGCTGATTCCCATCGCCGCGAGGAACACGTTGCGGTCGCGATCGGCACTCACCATCTCGCGCCGCCTGAAGTCTGCGACGACCTGCGGCGGCGGATGGCCGTGGACCACGAACATCAGCCTGGAGTTATGCACCGCGAGCACCGAGTCCGGCGCCACTTCACGGTCGGTCGCGCCCAGGAACAGATAGGCGCACGCCGAGACGCACATCGCGTTGCGCGTGGCGAGTTCAGCCTCGACCTCCCCTTTCGCAGCCTTGATCTTCAGGCAGGCGGCATCGATCTGCGTGCCCGTGGAACAGGCCGGCACGCTGGTACGGCCGACCCGCGCGGTCGCCTTGCGTGCGCGCAGAAACCGCGCGATCGCATAGGACTGCTCGACGTTGCCGCCCGGCGAATGAAGATAGATCGGAAGCTGCGGGTCCTTGACGGCAAGCAGGAAGCTGCGAACCCGCGCCGCCGCATCCCGATCGATCTCGCCTTCGATCGCGATCCAGCGATCGCAACCGGCGCCGCAGGCATTCGCCGGTCCCTTGGCGAGATAGATGGTCAGCTTTTTCGCGAATCCGGCCTTCTCGACCGGTGCTTCTTCCGCCCGCAACACGCCCGGGATCAGAAGCAACGCCACGAAAAGCAGGAGACGGGAAAACATGAACCTTGCGGGGCGCGCGATGTCGGGGAAATGGGCATTTGACGTTAGACGATGATCGGCAGCGTCGCAACGATCACCGCCGTCAGGCGCAGGCGAGCGTCCCTCGATTCGGTGCGGCCGGAGGCCCAATTTCTTGATATTGCCGGATTGCAGGCGTCAAATCCCCTGCTATACCGCTGCTTTCCGCTTACCTGCGCTCGTTCGCAGGAGTGAGCTACAGGAGACATCATGGCCGACACGCCGCCCAAATCCGAATCCGGATTCCAGTACAGCCTCTCGAACCTCAAACCCGCAGAACCCGTGAACAAGATCGCCCTCACCTTCCCTGATGGAGCGAGGCGCGATTTCCCGAAAGGGACCACCGGCCTCGACATCGCCCGCGGCATTTCGCCCTCGCTCGCCAAGCGCACCGTCGCGATGGCGCTCGACGGCACGCTCGCCGACCTCAACGATCCCATTGAAGCCGACGCCAAAATCGAATTGATCGGCCGCGAAGACCCGCGCGCGCTGGAACTGATCCGGCACGATGCCGCGCACGTGCTCGCCGAAGCCGTGCAATCGCTGTGGCCGGGCACCCAGGTCACGATCGGCCCGGTGATCGAGAACGGCTTCTACTACGACTTCTTCCGCAACGAGCCGTTCACCCCGGAAGATTTTGCCGCGATCGAGAAGCGGATGCGCGAGATCATCGCGCGCGACAAGCCCTTCACGAAAGAGGTTTGGGATCGCGAAAAGACCAAGCAGGTGTTCCGCGACAAGGGCGAGGCCTTCAAGGTCGAGCTGGTCGACGCCATTCCCGGCAACGAGCCGATCAAGATCTATTTCCAGGGCGACTGGTTCGATCTCTGCCGCGGCCCGCACATGACCTCGACCGGCAAGGTCGGCAACGCCTTCAAGCTGATGAAGGTGGCCGGCGCCTATTGGCGCGGCGATTCCAACAATCCGATGCTGACCCGCATCTACGGCACGGCATTCGCGAAGCAGGAAGACCTCGACGCCTACCTCAAGCAGATCGAGGAGGCCGAGAAGCGCGACCACCGCAAGCTCGGCCGCGAGCTCGACCTGTTCCACTTCCAGGAGGAAGGCCCCGGCGTGGTGTTCTGGCACCCCAAGGGCTGGACCATCTTCCAGCAGCTGATCGCCTATATGCGGCGCCGGCTGCTCGGCGACTACAACGAGGTCAATGCTCCGCAGATCCTCGACAAGGTGCTGTGGGAGACCTCGGGTCACTGGGACTGGTACCGCGAGAACATGTTCGCGGCGCAATCCGCCGGCGACGAGGCCGAGGACAAGCGCTGGTTCGCGCTGAAGCCGATGAACTGCCCGGGCCATGTGCAGATCTTCAAGCACGGGCTGAAGAGCTACCGCGACCTGCCCCTGCGGCTCGCCGAGTTCGGCGTCGTGCATCGCTACGAGCCGTCGGGCGCGATGCACGGCCTGATGCGGGTACGCGGCTTCACCCAGGACGACGCTCACGTGTTCTGCACCGAACAGCAGCTCGCCGAGGAATGTCTCAAGATCAACGACCTGATCCTGTCGACCTATGCCGATTTCGGCTTTGACGGCGAGCTCACGGTGAAGCTCTCGACGCGGCCGGAGAAGCGGGTCGGCACCGACGAGATGTGGGATCACGCCGAGCGCGTGATGGCGACCGTGCTGTCCGAGATCAAGGCCAAGGGCAGCAACCGGATCCGCACCGAGATCAATCCGGGCGAAGGCGCGTTCTACGGGCCGAAGTTCGAATACGTGCTGCGCGACGCCATCGGCCGCGACTGGCAGTGCGGCACGACCCAGGTCGACTTCAACCTGCCGGAACGGTTCGGCGCGTTCTACATCGATCACGACGGCTCCAAGAAGGCGCCCGTCATGGTGCATCGCGCGATCTGCGGTTCGATGGAGCGCTTCATCGGCATCCTGATCGAGCACTATGCCGGCAACTTCCCGCTCTGGCTGGCGCCGACGCAACTCGTGGTCACGACCATCACCTCCGAAGGCGACGAATACGCCAAGGTGGTGGCGGCCGCGGCGCGCCGCGCTGGCCTGCGCGTCGAGATCGATCTGCGTAACGAGAAGATCAACTACAAGGTCCGCGAGCACTCGCTGGCCAAGATCCCGGCCCTGCTCGTCGTCGGCAAGAAGGAAGCCGAGACGCATTCGGTCTCGGTCCGCCGCCTCGGCAGCGAGCGCCAGACCGTGATGCCGACCGATGAGGCGATCGCCGCGCTGGTCGATGAGGCGACGCCGCCGGACGTGAAGCAGGCGCGATCCGTCGCCTGATCTTCACAATCGGTCTAAACTGGCTTTCGTCGGCTTGGTCGTGCCCCCATCTTGGGGGCACGACTCCACTTGAAGGACATTTCCGTGCCCGATGCCATTGAACTCCTGAAGACACGCCGCTCGATGAAACCGCGCGAGATGACCGGCCCGGGCCCGTCCGCGGCCGAGCTCGAGACCATCCTGACGATCGGCGCGCGGGTGCCCGACCACGGCAAGCTGACGCCCTGGCGCTTCATCGTGTTCGAGGGTGATGCAAGGGTGCGCGCCGGCGACGTGATCGCAAAGGTCTTCGCCCGCAAGAACCCCGGCGCGCCGGCCGCCGATATCGAGGTCGAGAAGAAGCGCCTGACCGACGCACCGCTGGTGATCGGCGTGGTCTCCTTCACCAAGCCGCACCCGAAGGTGCCGCCGTGGGAGCAGGAATTGTCGGCCGGCGCCAGCGCGATGAACATCGTCACCGCAGCGACCGCGCTCGGCTATGGCGCCTGCTGGCTGACCGGCTGGTTCGTCTTCGACCGCGACGTGCTCGACGGTCTCGGCCTGAAGCCGGACGAGAAGCTCGCCGGCCTGATCCACATCGGCACGCCGACCAGGCCGAGCGAGGACCGCCCGCGCCCGGCGCTGACGGATATCGTGACGCGGTTCTAAACCGCGCACAGCTACGCCGCCTTCGACGCGCGCTCCGCAAAGCTGCTCAGCAGGGCCGCGATCTCACTTCCCGGCTTGGCGGCGCTGAACAGGAACCCCTGCACCTCGTTGCAGCCTTCGGCGCGCAGCCAGTCGAGCTGGTCGGTCGTCTCGACCCCTTCCGCGGTCGTGGTGATCTTGAGGCTGCGGCCGAGGCCGGAGATCGCGCGCACGATCGCAAGGCAATCGGCGCGCCGCGCCAGATCCTTCACGAACGAACGGTCGATCTTGATCTTGTCGAACGGGAAGCTGCGCAGGTAGCTCAGGCTGGAATAGCCAGTGCCGAAATCGTCCATCGAGATGCTGACGCCGAGCTCGCGCAGCTGATGCAGGATCGCAAGGTTGGCTTCGGTCTCCGCCAGGAACACCGACTCGGTGATCTCGAGCTCCAGCCGCCGCGCCGGCAGGCCGGAATGCGCCAGCGCCGAGATCACGGCCTGGACCAGATTGCGGCTGCGGAACTGGACCGGTGACAGATTGACTGCAACCTTCACGTCGGCCGGCCACTTCATCGCCTCGGCGCAGGCTTCACGCAGCACCCATTCGCCGAGCGCGACGATCAGGCCGATGTCTTCCGCAACCGGGATGAACTCCGCGGGCGACACCATGCCCTTCTGCGGATGCCGCCAGCGCAGTAGCGACTCGAAGCCTGAGATGCGGTCGGCCGCGATATCGACCAGCGGCTGGTAGTGCAGCTCGAACTCGCCGTTCGTGAAGGCCGCACGCAGATCGCGCTCCATGTCGCGGCGCTTCTGCGCCTGCTGATCCATCTCCGGTTCGAAGAAATGATGCACGCCGCCGCCCTCGGACTTGGCGCGATACAACGCCATGTCGGCATTGCGCATCAATTCTTCCGACGTGGTGCCGTCGCCCGGCGACAACGCGATGCCGACGCTGGCGCCGACCACGACTTCGAGCCCGTCGATCGTATACGGCGCGCTCAGGGCATCGATCAGCCGCTCGGCGAACGCGCTCGCCTCGTTCGGCGAGACATCGGCGGCAAGCACGATCGCGAACTCGTCACCGCCGAGGCGGGCCGCCACATTGTCGTCGCGCACCACCTCGCGCAGCCGCTCCGCCACCAGCTTGAGCAGGCGGTCGCCCATCGGATGCCCGAAGGAGTCGTTCACGTTCTTGAACAGGTCGAGATCGATACACATCACCGCGACGCGCTTGTTGCCGCTTCGGCTGCGCTCCAGCGCCTCGCCCAGGCGCTCCTGGTAAAAGTCCCGGTTCGGCAGGTTGGTGAGACCGTCATGGTGCGCCATGTGCGCGATCCGCGCCTCGGCGGCGCGGCGTTCGGTGATGTCGACCACCGCGACCAGGTAGCCGTCGCGGCCCTCGAACGTCACCTTGCGCCCGAATGTCAGCACATGGATTTCGGTGCCGTCGGCCCTGATGTGGCGCCAGTCGCGGCTCGATTGATAGACGTCGCCGATCTCGCGCAGGGCGGCGCTGTGCACGCCCCACTCGTCCTCCGGCCAGATCTCGCGCAGCGTCATGCCCAGGAATCGATCGCGGCTGTACCCATAGTGCTGAACGGCCGCGTCGTTGACGCTGAGGAATTCCATCGTGACGGCGTCGAACACCCACATCGGCATCGGGTTGTTCTCGAACAGCAGGCGGAACGACACCTCGCGCTGCTTCAGCGCGGTGACGTCGGAGACGGTCAGCGACAGCATGTCGCCGAACGCCGTGACGCCGAGCCGCAGGCAGCGATCGCCGCTGTCGATCTCGAACTGGCCGCCGGGACCGCTTCCGACAAACGCGCGCAGGCGGTTCATCACCGGCGGCGCCGCGAGCGGATTGCCGCCGGCGCTGAGCCGGCGCCACAGCAATTCGGTTGCGGGCTGCATCAGGAGCTTGGCTGCGCCCTGGTTGAGATGAACGATCTGGAAATCGGCCGCCTCGCCCCGCGCATCGCGGATCGCGGCGAGTGACAGCACGCCCTCGTCGGTGGCCGAGAAAATCGTATCGAGCAGATTGTACTGGTCGTTGCGCTCGTTGACGTAGACGCCGACCAGGATGCCGCCCCAGCGCGACCGCGTCGGCAGCGCCAGCACGTCGAAAGTCCGCACCAGACCATCGCGCACGCAATGCGCCGACGCCAGATAAGGACGGCAGTTCTCGCGCGCGTTCGCGGCGGCCTCGGTCAACGCAGTCGCGCAGTCCGGCGGCAGTGCGCTGAGCGGAATGTCCCAGCGCTCGTCGTTCAGCCAGGTCTGCACATAGCGGCCGGTATGCGAAGCGCACAGCACGCCATCGACGTCGCGCAACAGCACGATATGATCCGCAAGCCGACCGAGGCTGCCGAGCATCACGTCTTCATAGTGCGGCAGCCTTTCGCCGGGACGGACCGCCGCCTGCCACTTGCGCTGCAGAACCGGAACGTCGGCGAACATCTCGGAATTGAACTTGGCCGGTGTCTTTGCAGATTTCTTGTTGGCCATGACCATGGCACGCCCCGTTGACGCGAACGACGAGCATGATCCGGAAAAAGTGCGAAGCGGTTTTCCGGAACGATCATGCTCAAACCAAAATCCCCGTGGCATCCAAGTCATGCCGCGGCTTAACGTCATGTAAAAATGGCAGCGCCGCGCGTCGCCGCCAGCGATTATGACAGCTCAAATTCGCGCGATGGTTAGTTTGCGTTAGAGACTATGACAGTTGCATGAAATGCAGTTCGGTCGGGCGTCAGCGCGCCACGACCTCGACTTCGCCGTCGACGCCGTTGACGACGTTGAACGGACGCTCGAACACCTTGCCCTCGTTCTTGGCGATCGCACGATACTCGCCTTCGGAGAGCACGACGCGCGGGAACGCGCCGATCGATTCCTTGATCACGTCGCCGCCCGGCGTGATCACCGACCACGCGGTGTTGGCGAGCGCCTCGCCGCCCTTCTCGCTGACCAGCTTGAGGGTGATGACGGCCGCGCGATGGGTGACGGTGACGTCGGTCAGCTTGCCTGCCCCGACGCGGATGTCGGAGCGCACCACCGAGTTGGCGTCGCCATAGTTGGAGACGATGTAGTAGGTCCCCTCCGGCAGCAGCGCGACGTCGCCGGCGGACACGTTAGGCACCAGCGGTCCGCGGTCCGAGCCGTCGAACTGGCTGCCCTTGTAGATCGCGAACGAAATCTGGTTGGCCGGGATCTTGCTCGAGCCGACCCGGCCTTCGATCCGCAGGCCTCCGGCCGGCAGCACGAACGACTCGCGGTCAGTCTCCGACTTCAGGCTGACGGCGCGCACCGCGCTGACGAGGCCGAGCGCGACATGGACGACATAGTTGCCCGGCGGCAGCACCACGTTGGGCGTCGCCCCGCGCTCCTCGCGGATCAGCTTGTAGGTGCCGTTATCGTCGGGCTTGTCGGCGAACACCCGCCACACCAGCCCGGCGTTGATGACCGGCAGGTCCTTGCCGTACCGCGCCGTCAGCGACAGCACCGCCTGCCCTGCGGTCGGCGAGCCGGCCGGTGGCGTGACCGGAGGCACGGTCGCAATCGACGGCTGGACGATGGTCGGCTGGGTCAACGGGCCGGGCAGAACGGGCCCCGAACCGGATCCGGACGGTGGCGCCAGATTGAGCGCCGGGCCGGACGGCACGTCCGGCACCGAGGCCGGCGGGATCGGCGGCGGCCGGTCGCTGAAGAACTGCGCCGAGGCGGAACCGGGGATCAGGGCGAGCAAAAATGCCGCAAGCGTCAATAGCGGAAGGAGCCGCATGCCCCGCCCGCATTCGCCGATGCCGTTGCCCCTCGTAGTCATGTCAATGCTTTTCAACGAAAACGCGGCAAATTCAAGCCTTCGTCGAAGCTTCGTCACAGTCCTGGCGGGGCTGTCCCCCCATTTGGAACCGCTCGATCAAGCTGATGTTAGCCCTATCGTCGCGGTCCAGTCACATTCCCTGCCTACCGCGGTCCACCCGGGCATGAATCGTGCCTTGTAGGGAATAACCATGAAGACGGACGACGCTGGCGCAGTTGTGTCGCGCAGCCTAGTCTCGCGCTGGCAGGAGATTTGTCGTGTTGGATAGCTGGATGGGCCGCGGCCACAAGAGCTCCGACGGCCCCGACAAGGTGGGACTGGGAACGGTTCGCCGGCCCGTGATCGGGCTTGCGCTCGGCGGCGGCGCAGCGCGTGGCTTTGCCCATATCGGCATCATCAAGACCCTGCTCGCCCATGGCATCGTCCCCAACGTCGTGGTCGGCACCTCGATCGGCTCGGTGGTCGGCGGCGCCTATGCGGCCGGCCATATCGACACGCTGGAACAATGGGCCCGCAGCCTGCAGCCGCGCAGCGTGCTCGGCTACCTCGACATCCGCCTCAACGGCTCCGGCCTGATCGGCGGCACCAAGCTCGCCGCCGAGATCGAGGCGGCGCTGGGGCAGTCCAACATCGAGGACCTCGCGGTCAAGTTCGCCAGCGTCGCGACCGAAGTTCGCACCGGGCACGAGATCTGGATAACCCAAGGCCGCGTAGTGGACGCCATGCGCGCTTCCTACGCCCTGCCCGGCATCTTCGCACCGGTGCTGATCGGCGACCGCTGGCTGGTCGACGGCGCGCTGGTCAATCCGGTGCCGGTTTCGGCCGCCCGCGCCCTCGGCGCCGAGATCGTCATTGCGGCGAACCTCTCCAGCGACGTGTTCGCGCACTCGACCACGATCTATAATCACGGCGCCACGGCACCCGCACCCGAGGTGACGGTCGCGGTGACCGCCGACGCAGAGATCGAACCGGAACCGCCGAAGCGCCGATTTGGCCGCTTCTTCTCCGCCGAACGGACCGTGAAGCGGGAGTTTTTCGGCAGCGCCAGCCGGCCCGGGATCTCGAGCGTCATGGTCGACGCCTTCAACATCATGCAGGACCGCATCACCCGTGCGCGCCTCGCCGGCGATCCGCCTGACATGCTGATCTCACCGCGGGTCGGCCAGATCGGCTGGTTCGACTTTCACCGCGCCGACGACCTGATCGCCCACGGCATCCGCGCGGCCGAACGCGCCATCAGCGCGATCGAGGAAGCGATCGATATCCTGGTGCCGCCGTCGACCGGCCCGGGCACGACCGGGAAATAACCTCAGGCGGTCTTGATGTAGTCGCGCAGCGCCTCCTGCTCGCGCTCATATTCCTCCACGCGGCTCTTGACGATGTCGCCGATCGAGATCAGCCCGACCACCTTGCCGTCCTCGACGACAGGCAGATGGCGGAATTTGCCTGTCGTCATCATCTCCATGATGCCGCTGACCGTATCGGACTGGCGGCAGCTCACGACCTTCTTGGTCATGACCGCGCTCACCGGCTCGTCCAGCACGCCCGCGCCGCGCTCCGAGAGCACGCGCACGATGTCGCGCTCCGACAGGATACCGTCCATCCGGCCCTGCTCCATCACCAGCACGGCGCCGATCTTGCGCTCGCCGAGCAGCTTGACCGCAGCCGAGAGCTTCGCGCCGGGCGCGACGCTCATGACTTGATGGCCCTTTGCATCGAGAATGGAACGTACCGTCATTGTCGTCTCCCTGAATCCGTTCGCGCCCCGCTTGAGCGGGCCGCGCCTGTTCGCCAGAGTCTTCAATCAACAGTTCCGCGCCGATTTCGGTTCCGGGGCGCGGTCAGTAGCTGGGCTCGATTGGTCGGCCCGCTTTGTTCTGTGTCGCAAAGATGATGGAGGAATTCGAACCGAGCCGCAAGCGGCGATCAGACGCGGCCGGACTGGTCCACCGGCGACGCATCTGCAGCATCGTCTCGCGCCCGCGGGATCGGATCGAACAGCGAGAACAGCAACAGCCCGGCGAGGAAGCCGCCGATATGCGCCTGCCAGGCGACGCTCGCCTCCTCACCGCCGAGCGACAGCGAGGTGGCGCCGAACAGGATATTGACGCCGAACCAGATCGCCAGGAATGCAAGCACCCGTCCGTTGCGCAGCGCCCGCCACAGCGACAGCGCGGGCACCTTGGCGGCCGCCTCGGCATCGCCGCGACTGAACGACAGGAAGCTGCCCTTCGCGAAGGCGAAGCGGATCGCCGCCGCCATCGTCCCCGACACCGAGGCCGATGCGCCGATCATCGGCGCGATCGCATGCTCATGGGTCAGCAGATGCGCGAGCGCACCGGCGGCCGCCGTCACCGCCATGAAGACGAAGAAGCGCACGGCGCCGAAACGCCGCGCCAGCGCGCTGCCGAACGGCAACAGCCACAGCACGTTGAAGCCGATATGGGTGAGGTTGGCGTGCAGCAGCGAATAGGTGACGAAGGTCCAGACCTTGGCGCCCTCCCCGCCCGGGAAGGTGATGTCGAGCAGCGTCGAATCGTAGCGCTTCGGGATGAAGCCGAAGACATCGATGGTCCAGTTCTCCATCTCCGGCGGCAGCAACACGCGCAGATGGATCACCGCGATCAGGAGGATGTAGGCAGTGAGCGCCGCCGGCAAGGTCAGGATCGGCTCGCGCGGCGGCGCCTCGAGCGGGGATTCGGGATGGGAGTCCAAGGGGGTCGGCGACCTCGAAAGCGGCTGTGAATCAGAGATAGGCGGCTTTCACGCCCCTGTGCAAGTGCACAATCCCGAAATCGGACACAGGGTTGCCGCACGGTGCCGGAATCGAGACAAAAGAAAAGGGAGGGCGCTGAGAACACCCTCCCTGATCGGCTGGTCTTCTCGTGCCCCTGGAGGGATCAGGGAGAACATCCCCACCCCTCCCCGCACGATGACCAAACTGTTTGACGCCACCTGTGTACCAACCACGCCGGCGCTTGGGGCAGCCGGCGAATGTGAACGCGCGGACCCTACGTTGGAGTTCCTGGGACGCCAAGGACATAGTTAAATTTACGTTAACAACACAAAGCTGCCGATAAGCCGCCCAAAGCGCGGCCGCGGCATGGACGCTGCACAGCCTTCCCTGCACAACAGAGAAGGGAAGGCGCCTGAGCAAAACCGGGACAGAAGTGTCCCGCCGAGCCAGGCGCCGGGCAAGGTTCTTTAGATGAAACACAGCTCCAGCCGCGAATTCTTCGCCTATTGGAATGCGAAGCGCGGCACCGCGCGTGCACCCGACCGGAGTGAGTTCGAGCCGTCCGCAGTGCGCGAGCTGCTCTCCGACATCTTCGTGCTGTCCTACGACGGCGAGACCCGCTTCCCCTTCCGCGTCGCCGGCACCCGGACCTCCGCCCTGCTCGGCTGCGACCTCAAGAACCGCAGCTTTTCCGCCCTGTTCACCGGCGAGAGCCGCGGCGAGATCGAGGACATCATCACCTGCGTGGTCGAAGAGACCCTGCCGGCCATCGCCGGCATCACCGCGACGACCGAAACCGGCTCCAAGGCGCATCTCGAATTGCTGCTGCTGCCCTTCACCGCCCGCGTCCATATGCCGGCGAGCCTGACCGGCCTGCTCGCCCCGTTCGAGGACGACGTCACCCGGCTGCACGAATTGGTCCTGACCTCGTGGCGTTACCTGCATCCGCAGGAGCGGTTCGTGCCGCGCACCCTGCGCAAGCTCGCGATCGCGCGCGGCCTGATGGTCTACGAGGGCCTGCGCTAGTCCCTGACGCCTGCTTGGCGACGGGATGGCAGGAACCGGTCGCTTGCACCGCGGGCCGTGGAACTCTATTAGCTGGTGCGCCGCCACGGCGGGGGTGACCCGCCCATTGCAGTTGCGGCGGGGCTCGGCATGTTTCGAAATTCGATCAGGCAGAAGATCGTCGGCATTGCCGCGGGACTGATCGTCCTCGCGGTGATCACCTCACTGCTGTCCATGGTGATGGCGGGCCAGGTCGGCCATCTCCTGGACGAACTCACCAACCGCTATATCCCGGCCTACGGCCACCTCGCCCGCGTCAACATCCGCTCGCTGGAGCGGTCCCTGGCGATGCGCCGGATGATGATGGCCAAGATGCAGGCGCCGGGCGAAGACGGCGGCTATGCGGCGGCGCGCAAGACCTTCGACGAGATCGAGCCGACGATCAAGCGCGAGGCCGATGCCGCCCGCGTGCTGATCGATGCGATCATCGCCGATCCGTCGACGCCATCAGACAATGCAGCGCTCGGGCGCCTCGATGACCGCATCGACAATGCCGTCAACGATCTCCTGATGCGCCTGAATGCCGAGAACAAGACGCTGCTCGAGCAACTCGATGCCCAGGAATTCGCGGCCGCGAAAGCAACCACGCTCCGCGCCGATGTGTTGCGCGACGACTTCAGCAACAAGATCGAAGGCATCCGCGCCGACATGCTGGCGCAGGTCGCCTCGGCCGCTGCGAAGGTGATGAGTGCCCAGCAACGCGCGATCATCATCTCCGGCGTCGTGACTGCGATTGCCGCGATCCTCGGCTTCGTGTTCGCGATGCTGGTCGGCAGCGGCATCACCCGCCCCGTGATGCGCCTGCTCGAGGGCACCCGCGAGGTCGAGGCCGGCCGCCTCGACGGCGCCATCGCCATCACGACCCAGGACGAGATCGGCCAGTTATCGGCGGCCTTCAACCGTATGATCGAGACGCTGCGCCACAACCAGCGCATCCGCGAAACCTTCGGCCGCTACATCAATCCGCGGATCGCCGAGGGCCTGCTCGAGCAGCCGGCGGTCGCCGCCACCGAAGGCCAGCGCCGCATCATGACGGTGATGTTCTGCGACATGAAGGGCTTCACCAGCCTGAGCGAAGGCGTGACGCCGCGCGGCCTCGTCAAGATCATGAACCTCTATCTGTCGACGATGTCGGCGCCGGTCCACGCGCATCGCGGCATCATCGACAAATATATCGGCGACGCCATCATGGCCTATTGGGGCGCCCCCTTCGTCGAGGAAGCCGAGCAGACCCACCTCGCCGCACTTGCGGCCATCGACATGGTCGGCCAGGTCAACCAGCTGCGCAAGGATCTGCCCGAGCTGCTCGGCGTGCGCGCGATCCCCGCCGACTGCGACATCAGGATCGGGATCGCTACGGGCGAAGCGCTGGTCGGCAGCATCGGCTCCGAATTCATGATGAGCTACACCGTGCTCGGCGACACCGTGAACCTCGCCTCGCGGCTGGAAGGCGCCAACAAGTTCTACGGCAGCCGCACCCTGATCTCGGAGGCGACCGCCGCGGCCTGCGCCACCACCATCGAGCTGCGCGAGATCGATCGTCTCGTCGTCGTCGGCCAGACCCAGCCGGTCGCCGTGTTCGAGATCATCGGCAAGAAGGACGAGCTGTCGCCGGCGCAGACCGAACTGCGGCAGCATTACGCGGACGGTCTCGCCGCCTATCGCGAGCGCCGCTGGGACGATGCCGAACTGGCCTTCGCCGCTGCGCTCGCAGCTGCGCCGAACGATGGACCATCGGCCGCGCTGAAGGCGCGGGTCATGAGTCTCCGGCGGAATCCGCCAGCAGCCGATTGGGACGGTGCGTGGCACCTGGAGTCCAAGTAGAGTTACTCGCCGGCGTCACGTCGCGCCGTCGCATTCCTGCACACAGCCATGTACGAGACCATCATGCCCGAACTGATCAATCTCGGCGACTTGCAATTGAATTTCCTGCAGAGCAAGGAGACCACCGGCGGTAGCGTCGACCTGTTCGAGATGACGCTGCAGCCGAACGCGCGGATGCCGATCCCGCATTATCACGAGAGCTGGGACGAGACGATCTACGGGCTGTCGGGCGTCTCGACCTGGCGGGTCGACGGCAAGGACATCGACCTCGGCGCCGGCGACACGGTGTTCATCAGGCGCGGCATCGTGCACGGCTTCACCAACCGCTCGAACGGTCCCGCGAGCTGTCTCTGCATCTTGAGCCCCGGCGCACTCGGCCCGCAATACTTCAAGGAGATGGCAGCGCTGCTGAGCAGCGGCGCACCCGATCCGGCGAAGATGAAGGAAACCATGCTGCGCTACGGACTGGTACCCGTGGCGCCTTGAGGGCGTCCCGACAGGTTCAGCACGCGCACACTCCCATTCATAACTGAGCCTCAATCGCCGTCTTGTCGATCACCGACCAGACCTCCACGATCTTGCCGTCACGGAATTCATAGAAAACGTTCTCGCTAAACGAGACGCGCCTGCCGTCGACGTCGAGTCCGAGAAATCTCGCCTTCGGCGAACAGTCGAACGCCAGCCGGCACGCAACATGGGACGCATCCGACACCAGCAGTGCGATGTTGAATCGAAGGTCCGGGATGTCGCGAAAATCCTGCTCCAGCATCCCGCGATAGCCCGACAGGCCGAGCCGCCGGCCGTTGTGGCACACGTCATCATCCACGAACCGTCCCAACACCGACCAGTCCTGTCGGTTGAGGCAGGCAATGTAGTCTCGATAGATGTCGGAGAGGTCAGTCTTGCTCATGGCCTCGTTTCCATTCTCATCCATGTGTGCCGTCAACCGGCCCCCCATAAGAGAGCGGCGACGCACCGTCCACGATATGCCGGGACGATGCTGCGCGTGCGAACAAACCCATAGCCGGGTTCTGACTAACGGAATGACATGGATTAGGAACCAAAGTTCCGCGAAAGTCATATACTGGACGGCCGCGGCGCGTTGCTGTGGATCGCTTTTCAGCTCGTGGATGCTGCAAGAGAGTTGATCGGCTCGCCGTCATCCTAAGACGAGCCTCGTCGCTCGCGGGATCAGGCACGGCATCGGTGATTGATCGCCGAGCCGCCAGCGAGTTTTCGAACCACGCAGCGATCGCGCTGGCGAGAGCAACATCAAGAGGAGCCCGGCTTCCTCCGAGGAGGAATCGTGAATCAACATACCAGACGAACAGAATGGAGCTGGTGGTATCTGCTCCTTCTCATTCAGTTCATCGCAGTGCTCTGGCCGCCATTCTACAACAGGATCGAGCCATCCTGGATCGGCATGCCCTTCTTCTACTGGTACCAACTTCTTTGGATCATCATCGGAGCCTTCCTGACTGCGATTGTCTACTTTGCAACCGAGGACTAGAGCATGATGCGGAAAAACATGAAGCGGTTTTTTGCCTCGCGACAAACGCGGAACGCGTTTGCGCGAGATCATGGCCAAACAAGGAGCTAAGACGATTCAACGTAATCTCATCGTGCCGCGCACCGATACAACGCCGGGCCGGACTGCCGAGATGAGGAGAAAGCGACGAGGTAACGAGGAGGGCTAACCGGGAGGGTGACGTGCAGAACGTGAACTGGACCGCCTTCATCATTTTCGTGGTGCTGTTTGCCTTCATCACTTGGTTGGGCTTTGCCGCGGCCCGCTGGCGCCAGGGAGACCTCGACCTCTTGCATGAATGGGGGCTCGGAGGACGTCGTTTCGGCACCATCGTCACCTGGTTTCTGATCGGCGGCGACCTCTACACGGCTTACACGTTCGTTGCCGTTCCGGCACTCGCCTTCGGGGCCGGCGCAATTGCGTTTTTCGCGGTCCCCTACACGATCGTCGCCTACCCCATTCTCTTCCTGGCCTTTCCGCGGCTGTGGTACGTCTGTCACAGGCACAATTACATCACCGCCGCCGACTTCGTGCGCGGGCGCTTCGGCAACCGCTGGCTCGCGCTGGCAGTCGCGGTGACTGGCATCGTGGCGACGATGCCTTACATCGCGCTGCAACTTGTCGGGTTGCAGGTCGTGATCGGAGGCCTGGGCATTTCGGGAGAGGGTTACGCCGGGGACCTGCCGCTCGTCATCGCCTTTATCATCCTCGCGGCCTTCACTTACTCGAGCGGGCTGCGAGCCCCCGCCTCGATCGCCGTTGTCAAGGATATCCTCATCTATGTGACCGCATTCGCCGCGGTCGTCGTCGTGCCGATACAGCTGGGCGGCTTTGAGAAGATCTTTGCGGCCGTACCGGCCTCGAAACTGCTGCTGGCTGCTCCCGGCGCCAACACGACCGGCGCATATGGGGCTTACGCGACACTGGCGCTGGGATCGGCGCTTGCGCTCTTCCTCTATCCGCACTCCATCACCGGGATCTTCGCTGCAAGCAGCGGCCGCGCCATCCGTCGCAACGCCGCACTGCTGCCGGGCTATTCGTTCATGCTCGGTCTGCTCGCCCTCATCGGCTTCTTTGCCATCGCCGCAGGCGTCAGCGAACTTCCCGAATATGCGGCCGGCTTCAAGCAGTTCGGCAACAACTTTGCAGTGCCGGCACTGTTCCTCCATAGCTTCCCCTCATGGTTCGTGGGGATCGCATTCGCGGCCGTCGGGATCGGAGCTCTCGTCCCGGCGGCGATCATGTCGATTGCCGCGGCCAACCTCTACACGCGCAACATTCATCGCGAGTTCATCAATCGACAGCCGACCGACAGGCAAGAAGCGCAGATGGCAAAGTGGGTATCGCTAATTGTCAAGTTCGGCGCGCTGGTCTTTATCCTCTTCCTGCCGTCCAAGTTTGCGATTTACCTGCAGCTCCTCGGTGGCATCTGGATCATCCAGACGCTGCCCTCGGTTCTGCTGGGCGTGTATACTCGCTGGTTCAATGATTGGGCATTGCTGATCGGTTGGGCCGCCGGAATCACCACCGGCACCGCGATGTTCATCGCTGCAAAACTTGCCCCGACCTATGCGCTTGCGGTCGGCACCTTCACCTTCCCGGGCTATGCGGCGCTTTACGCAGTGATCGTCAACCTCGGCCTGACAGTTGTGCTCACCCTGCTGCTCACCTGGCTGGGCGCCGGTTCGAGCGACGAGACCGCGGCGGCCGAATATCATGCGCCGTCGCCGACGGCGTAATCCACGGCCTCAGCCGGCAGACACAAAGCATCACGCCCGGCAACTAACACGGATGTTAGTTTCTGACTGCCCACTCCAGGACCGTAACACCGCGTGTGCGACACGCGACGCCGCTCGCGCCAGAAGGGCAGCGCGATTGCCAGATTCTTTCCCGCAATATTTTTCTTGGAGAATGGGGAATGCCACCCGTCACGCGGAGTTGTTGATTCAGGTCAACGACTGGCCTGTTCGAATTGGGAGGTTTGCATGATCCGGTCACCGATGAGGCTCGCAACGCATGTGGCACTCCTGACAGTGCCGCTCATCCTGCTCCCGCCACAAAGCGTCATTGCCGCGGGAGGTGGCGGTGGTGGTGGTGGAGGAGCAGGCGGCGGAGAGCTCTACGGGTCGAGCTACAGCACCCCCACCCCGCCGTCCTACCCTCAGGAGAAGGGCAAGCGGACCACGCAGAA
>NZ_JASGSR010000259.1:0-1669 GCF_040446015.1 Bradyrhizobium sp. INPA03-11B | reverse complement strand
CAGGCCGGCGCCACCACCGCCTGGGTGCCGTCGCCGACCGCGGCCACGCTGCACGCCCTGCACTACCACCAGGTCAACGTAACAGCCCGCCAGCAGGAACTCGCCAAGGGCGGGCCGCGCGCAAAGCTCTCCGACATCCTCACCATTCCGGTGTCGCAGTCGAACTGGGCGCCCGACGACGTGAAGCAGGAGATCGACAACAACTGCCAGGGCATCCTCGGCTACGTCGTGCGCTGGATCGACCAGGGCGTCGGCTGCTCCAAGGTGCCGGACATCCACGATGTCGGCCTGATGGAAGACCGCGCCACGCTGCGCATCTCGAGCCAGCATCTGGCGAACTGGCTGCATCAGGGCGTCATCACCAGGGATCAGGTGATGGAGTCGCTGAAGCGCATGGCCGTCGTCGTCGACAAGCAGAACGCCGGCGATGCCCTCTACAAGCCGATGGCGCCGTCGTTCGACGGTGTCGCGTTCAAGGCGGCCTGCGACCTCGTGTTCGAGGGCCGCACGCAGCCGAACGGCTACACCGAATACATCCTCACCGCGCGCCGCCGCGAGGCCAAGGCCGCGGGCTGATCTCAGAATCGCGACGACAAGCAAAAGCCCCGGCGATGAGCCGGGGCTTTTTTGTTGGAATGCATCATCGTCCCCACGTCATTGCGAGCGGAGCGAAGCAATCCATCTCACCACTTGTGGAGGCATGGATTGCTTCGTCGCTTCGCTCCTCGCAATGACGAGTCTAGAACACGGTCAGATATTTCAGCAGCGAGACGATGCCGATGATGATGACGACGAGGCGTGCGATCTGCTTGGCGCGGCCGTCGAGCGGAAGCATGTTGATGAGATAAAGAACGAGAATAACGACGAGGAAGGTGACGAGTACGCTGACGAGCATGCGGAGCCCCCTGAAGGCATCGGTGAATGCGCTATGCGCACCTTGCTAACGTGCAGGAGGGAGGCCGGTTCCGACCAGGAACCGAAGGGGGCCGCGTCGCGTGAGCGGCGCTACTCGCGCGCCACCACGGGCGGCTGGCCGTACTTGGCTCGGATGCGATCCGGCGCCGGCGTGAAGTTGAGCTGCGCGCCACGCCGGTCCGGACGGCTCACCGACATCAACCCATCCTTGCCGGCGACGATGTCGCCCTTGCGCAAGGTCGGATCATCCTCGATCTTCACCGCGGCGAGCCCGACGGGATGCTTGCCGTTGCAGGTGCAGCCCGAGACGATCTCGTCACGATAGCGGAACGCGTTCGGCAGTTCGGAATACGGCTGGCCGTCTTCCGTCGCGGCGTTGTCGATATTGCCGCCGTAGACCACCGCGGTCGCGCTCGCCGGGCAGAAGCTGTTGCAGCTCTCCGCCTTGCTCTGGTTGCCGGTCGCAGCCAGCGGGAAATAGCGGCCGTCGCAGGTGCGCACGCAATAGGCCTGGCCACCGTCATAGCGCGCGCGACGCTCCGCCCGCGGCATAGGTCCCGGGCCATCATCGAACGGCACCCGGATCATCGGCGGACGGCCGTGCATGAAGCCGCCGAACAGTTGCGAGAAGAAATCCTGGGCTTGCGCCGCGGGCGCAAGGGACAGGCCGAGCAAGGCCGCCGTCCCGAACGCCCACCGCCTCACGTGCCGCTTTGCCATCACCGACCCTCAGTACAACGCTGCTGCTCAGTAC
>NZ_JASGSR010000258.1:0-1681 GCF_040446015.1 Bradyrhizobium sp. INPA03-11B | reverse complement strand
CTGTATGACGAGGCGATCGAGGTGCTGAGCCAACGCGGCCTGGTCGAGGTGATCGGCCTCTGCGGCTACTACACCATGGTGTCGATGACGCTGAACACGTTCGAGTTCCAGCTGCCCGGCGGCGAGCTGTCGGAGCTCTGCTAGACCCGGCCGGCCGTGGCGTCATTCGGAAACGCTGCGTTTCCGGATGGATCGCTCCGGCCCCGGCAAATCCGGACTATATCAGGAGGAGAAGCCTTGCCCCTGATGGCACGGCATTGATGCCAACGGAGCCCGGTCATGCCAGAAAATCCCCCCATCATCGCGGGCACGCGGATCGGGCATGTCCACCTCAAGGTCGCCGATCTCGAGCGGGCGCTCGGCTTCTATTGCGGCGTGCTCGGCTTCGAGCTGCAGCAGAGACTGGGGACGGACGCGGCCTTCATCTCGGCCGGCGGCTATCACCACCACATCGGCCTCAACACCTGGGAGAGCAAGGGCGGCCGTCCGCCGCCACCCGGCACCACCGGCCTGTTCCACACCGCCATTCTCTATCCGAGCCGCCCGGCGCTCGCCGATGCGCTGCATCGCGTGCTGTCCGCCGGCATCCAGCTCGACGGCGCCAGCGACCACGGCGTCAGCCAGGCGCTCTATTTGCGCGATCCCGATGAGAACGGCGTCGAGCTCTATTGGGACCGGCCCGAAGCCGAATGGCCGCGCAGCGCCGACGGCAAGCTTGCAATGTTCACGCGGCGGCTGGATCTGGAGGAATTGCTGAAGCAGCGGGCGGGGTAATTCCGTAGCCCGACAATTGTAATTCCGTAGGCTGATAATTTCGTAGCCCGGATGAAGCGAAGCGAAATCCGGGGTCCTTGATTCGTTAAGGCAGACCCGGATTACGCTGCGCTCCATCCGGGCTACGGGTCAAACACCACACGCCCGAGCCAGCCGGCCGCATAGAGCCCAACGCCGAACACCGCATGCGTCAGGAGGCTCTGCAGCCGCGCGGCCCATGGCTTCGGCGTCCGGCTCGCGGCGATGCCGGCGCCCATTGCCGGCTGCATCACCAGGAACGGTGCGGCCACGCTGCCGATCCCGACCAGCAGTGCCGGACCGATGGTCGGCTGCCGCGCCCAATCGAGGCCGAAGATCGCGAGCAGCACGCCGGCAAAGCCGATCCCGATCAGATAGTGCGCAGCCCATCCGACGACCCGCTCGCCCGCAACTGGCGGCGACGCGGCGATGCGGCCGTGACGCACCCTCCCGGATGCGAGATGGCCGAGCCAGCGGCCGACCAACGCGTAGTCCAGCGACGGCATGCCAAGCAGATGCGTGCGGACCATCCCCCAGATGTCCATCACGATGGTCGCGCCGGCGCCGATCAGCACCGCGCTCGCCAGATAATCCAGGGCGTCAGCCATTGACAGCCTCCACTGGCGCTCGCGCCGCGACCATCCAGCAGGCGGCGGTGAAGCGAATCTCGCCGGCATCGAGATAGCGGTCGAACGCACCGCGCACGGTGTCGATCACCTCTGCGCGAAGCGGCCCTTCCATCCCCTGCAGCATCGTGCCGACCGGGCCGAGCCAGCTCACGTAACGGGTCAGCTCTGTTGCCGGAAAGCTCAGGGCGACATCGACCGGCTCGACCGCGATCGCGTCCCAGCCGCTGTCCTTCAGGATGCTCTCGACCCGCTTGCGGTCC
>NZ_JASGSR010000257.1:0-1743 GCF_040446015.1 Bradyrhizobium sp. INPA03-11B | reverse complement strand
ACAGCCCCCACCCGGACCGCATCTGACGATGCGATCCGGCCTCCCCCGCAAGCGGGAGAGGGAGCATACCTACGATGCAGTAACGTTCTTTGTCTTTACTCTTTATGGAACACCAGGGTCCGCAGCTCGATGCTCTCGCGCGGGGCGGCCTCGGCCGGCGTGGTCGGATCGACAAACGCCGTGTGCGGGCCAAACCGCGTCCGGCCGTCGGTCGCCGAGTCGTAGCATTTCAGCAGGATCGCCTCGTCCGGCGTCATCTCGGGAATGTAGAACCAGCGATGGTTCGGATTGTACTTCACCGAATAGGTCTCGCCGCTGCGGTTCGGATAGATCAGATCCGAAGCGATCAGGTCCTCCGGCGCGATCGTGGTGCCGTCGGCCATTGCCAGCGGTGAATCGCGCAGCGGACCGCGGATCGGGCGCCACAGGTTGATCACCTGGACGCGGCCCTTGACGAGTTCGTTGGCTTCGTTCGGCAGGTGCTCGTACACCCGGTTGTGGCCGGAGATCGCGGTCTGGTCGACATGGACGCGGGTCGCGGGCTGGCGCGGACCGCCGCCGCGGATGTCAGCGGCGCCCTCGACGCGCTTGCGCACGGTGTGGTCGAAGATGAAGACGCGATCGGCCTTCAACGTCGCCTTCAGGAAGGCTTCGACCGCGGGATAGTAGACGTTGCGGACTTCGTTGTCGTCGTAATAATCCTTCACGACGGTCGGATGCTTGACCAGCGCAAAGCCCTCGCGGTCGAGCGAGAAGCTGTCCGCGATCAGGCGCCCATCAAAGATCGGAACGTTGTGGGGTTCGGGCAGCGCTGTGGATTTGGGTTCGCCCGGCGGCGGGTCGAAAGCGTAGGTCCGGGGCTTGCCCGGCGTCGGCGCGAGGTAGTTCAGCTCAGCAGTCACAAACGGCAGCGACTCGATACGAGTTTGTTGAAGGCCCATGGTGATCTCCCGGACTCGATTGTTCGTGCTTTTGATCTTGGCGCCGCCAGCCGGGGTGGCAAGGCCGCAGCGAAAATAGCAACGTTGCTGTTTTCTCCGGTACGGAACGGGAAAATTCCTTCCGGTGTCATCCTCGCGAAGTGGATGGTTATTTCGCGCGGTCATTCGAACAGGCGCGCTCGCGGCCTACCCCTCTCCCCACCCTCCCCCGCAAGGGGGGAGGAGCCAGACGATCGCGCTCACCTCACGAAAGCAGTGATCCTACCCGAGTTGCGCCAATGTGAGGGAGGCACGGACGGCACGGTTCCCTCCCCCCTTGCGGGGGAGGGTTAGGGAGAGGGGTGCCACACGGCACGCTCTCTCAACATGCGCCGCGCGAGCACCAAAAGTCCCGCGCATTCGCTCAAAGCCCCGCGCCCTTCTCCACAGCCGCGGCGAACGACCGGTCGACGATGTCGGCGGCGTTGATCTTCTGCCGGATCAGGCCCCAGCGATCGTAGAGGTCGATGGTCTTCTGCTCGTCGGCCACCACGCTGTCGTCGATCGGCGCGATGCGGATCCTGGCCCGCGTCAGCCAGTTTAATGGCACCGCAGGCGGGATGTTCATCAGCCTGCCCCAGGTCGCAGCATAGCCCTCGACATTGTTCTGCGACCACGCGCGCGCGGCGGCGAGGCGTCGCACGAAATCCTCGAGCTCGGCGCGCTTGCCCTTGATCGCATCCGGCGTCGCGACCTGGAAGCCCAGCCCCGGCGTGATGCCGTCGGCCGTGATGACGCGGCGCGACTTGAACAGCACCTCTTC
>NZ_JASGSR010000256.1:0-1745 GCF_040446015.1 Bradyrhizobium sp. INPA03-11B | reverse complement strand
GGATCCGGTACATGAGGGGAAACATCACGTGCAGGCCGCCGCGCAGCACCTCCGGCTCATAGCCGGCCTCGCCGTTGAGCGCGATGAAGCCGTCATCGATCGAGCCCTTGGTCGACCACAGCTTCTCGACGATGCCGACCTGATTGTTGGGAATGTAGCGAAATACGTTCGATACGCGCAGCAGGATCACGATCGCGATCAAAGCTGCGGTCCAAATGGCCGGTTGGGTTAAACCTAAGCCATTAAGAAAACCGACGAAGTCCATAGTCCGTCTCCACAATTCGCAACTGGGCGGTTTGGGGACCCAAACCTGACCCAAGAATTGCGATGCGGAGATGTGGAGCGGCCATGGCGGCGCAAGGCATGAACTTTATTCGCACTGCCAATCTTTTTTGATGACGGGATGAACCGCAGCACTGGTGGCGCGACATCGATCGGCGCGAAAAGCATGCTGCGATTGCGCATCATTCGCAGCAGCTGGTGGACGGGCCGCGTGCTCAACGTTTCGGGTTGCGCCCGCGGATCTGGTCAAAGCCTTGCTTGATTGCGGCGAAGCGCGCGTCGACCACCGGCTCGAATTCGAGGTCGGTGAAGATATAGGGCCAATCGTTTTCGATGCCTTCGCGGACGAGTTCACCGACATACATGGGGTCGATGCCCTCGGAGATGCGTTGGCGGACCTGATTGATCCGCTCGGCAAGCGGGCCCGACGTCGGCAAGGTACGCGTCTCCCCCTCGAAGCGCTTGGGAAGGTTGCGCCTGGAGTCCATGATGTGCGTGCGGATGAAGCCGGGACACAGCACCGATACGCCGATCCCGCGGGGCGCGAGTTCAGGCCGCAGGCCCTCGGACAGCGCGACGACGCCATACTTTGAAACGTTGTAGGCCGTGCTTCCTCCTGAAATAATGCCGGCGAGCGAGGCCGTGGAGACGATGTGTCCACCCTCACCATGCTGCTCGATCAACGGCCCGAAAATCTCGATCCCCCAGATGGTCGCCATCAGGTTGACCTCGAGGGTCCAATTCCACGAGGTGTCGGTCCAGGTGCCATAGGGGCCACCGCCGCCGACGCCCGCGTTGTTGACGAGGATATGCACCTTGCCGTAGCGGGCCGTCGTAGCTTCGGCCGCGGCCACGAGCTCGGCCTTGAGTGAGACGTCCGCTTTCACGCCGTCGACATCGGCGTTGGTGCGCCTCAGTTGCTCGAGCGCCGCGGACAGAGCCGCGTCTTCAATATCGCAAAGCATGACCTTCGCCCCCGCCTGGGCCAAAGCGGTCGCGATCCCCAATCCAATGCCCGACGCGGCACCCGTCACGAACGCAGTCTTTCCAGCGAGTTCCTTCACGCGCATTCTCCCCCCGTGCAAGCGGACACCCTCACCCCAAAGCGCCGGATGTCACCGGGCGCCATATGACCGCACTTTCAAGCGATTGGGAAGTGTGCGGGATGTTAGTTGGCTGCGAGTTTGTCGTATCGGGTCGCGACACGCCGACATTGCTTGATCTTGTTGAAGTACCGTTCGATCAGATTGCGTGCGCGATACAGATACGGACTGAAGCAGATCGGGTCTTTGCGATTTCGTTTCGGCGGAATCGGGCGTGAGGGCGAGATGGACCGGCAGGCCATTGGTGTCCACCACCGCGTGAATCTTGCTGGTCAGGACACCTCGTGAGCGACCCCATAGCTTCCTGATTGTTGTCCGCGCTACAGGCTCCAGCCGCGACTTTCATGTACGCATGTACCC
>NZ_JASGSR010000255.1:0-1913 GCF_040446015.1 Bradyrhizobium sp. INPA03-11B | reverse complement strand
GGTCGCAACTCGACCATTCCGGACTAACCGCGCAGCGCGGTTTCGGGAATGGTGCGGCGGACCACCTCGCGCATCGCGAAGCTGGAATGGATGCGGGCGACGCCGGGCATGCGCGACAGATGCTGCTTGTGGATGCGCTCGAAGTCGGCGATGTCGCGGGCGATGACCTGCAGATGATAGTCGTCGCTGCCCGACATCAAATGGCAGGACACGACGTCGGGGCAGCGCGCGATCGCGGCCTCGAAGGCGGCGAGATAATCCTCGCTCTGCTTCTCCAGCGTGATGGTGACGACGACGGTCGTGACGAGGCCAAGCGCTGACGCTTCGAGGTCGACGCGGTAGCCGCGGATCACGCCGATCTCCTCGAGATGGCGGATGCGCCGCGCGCAGGCGGTCGGCGACAGCCCGACCTTCTCGGCAAGCTCGATCTGGCTTGCGCGGGCGTCCGCGACCAGCTCGGCGAGGATTCTGAGGTCGATACGATCGAGACCGTCCACGCAGTTTTCCTTCAAGAGCGAAGCCGACGACGAAGGATATGAGCGTATCTCCCTGTGGGCAAGCCGGAATTCGCTGAGAAACGCCGTGTGACGGGGCATAGCCTTGTGGTTGGCGGAAACCAATTTTGCAAGGAGCGGACCATGCGCGTCGGCGTGCCCAAGGAGATCAAGGTCGAGGAATATCGGGTCGGGCTGACGCCGGCCTCGGTGCGGGAATATGTGGCGCACGGCCATGAGGTCGTGGTGCAGCGCGGCGCCGGTGACGGCATCGGTGCCGGCGATGACGCCTACGCCCAGGCCGGCGCACGGATCGCCGACACCGCCGAAGAGGTGTTCTCCGTCGCCGAGATGATCGTCAAGGTGAAGGAGCCGCAGCCGTCGGAATGGATCAAGCTGCGTGAGGGACAGATCCTGTTCACCTATCTGCATCTCGCGCCCGACGTGCCGCAGACCACGGGGCTGATCGCCTCCGGCTGCACGGCGGTCGCCTATGAAACCGTCACCGACGCGCATGGCGGGCTGCCGCTGCTCGCGCCGATGAGCGAGGTCGCCGGCCGCCTTGCGATCGAGGCCGCGGGCGCAGCACTTCGCAAATCCGCCGACGGCATGGGCAAGCTGCTCGGCGGTGTGCCCGGCGTTCCGCCGGCACGTGTCGCGATCATCGGCGGCGGCGTGGTCGGCACCCATGCGGCGCGGATGGCCGCAGGGCTCGGCAGCGACGTCACCATCCTCGACCGCTCGTTGCCGCGGCTCCGCGCGCTCGACGACCTGTTCATCGGCCGCGTCCGCACCCGCTACGCCACGCTGGAAGCGATCGAGCAGGAGGTTTTTGCGGCTGATGTGGTGATCGGCGCGGTGCTGGTGCCGGGCGCCAGCGCACCAAAGCTGGTGTCGCGCGCGCAGCTCTCAGGCATGAAACGCCGCGCGGTGCTGGTCGACGTCGCGATCGACCAGGGCGGCTGCTTTGAGACCTCGAAGCCGACCACGCACCAGGCGCCGACCTATCTGGTCGACGACATCGTGCATTATTGCGTCGCCAACATGCCAGGCGCCGTACCTGTCACCTCGAGCCACGCGCTCAATCACGCCACCTTGCCGTTCGGCCTGGCGCTGGCCTCGAAGGGACTGCGCGCGCTGGTCGAGGATCCGCATTTGCGCGCCGGCCTCAACGTCCATCGCGGCCGCATCACCAATCGCGCCGTCGCCGAGAGCCAACATCTGTCAGCCGTGATGCCGGAGGAAGCGCTGGCGTCGTAACAATTTCGGCAAGCCCGGGTATTCGTAGCCCGGATGGAGCGAAAGCGAAATCCGGGGGCAGTCCCTCAGCGGAGAGACCAGCCCCGGATTTCGCTTCGCTGCATCCGGGCTTCTGTAACGGGCCTTGGTTAGTCAATCCCTTTTCGCGTCATCCACTCG
>NZ_JASGSR010000254.1:0-2025 GCF_040446015.1 Bradyrhizobium sp. INPA03-11B | reverse complement strand
TGGTGAGGGATTCTATACCCTGAATATCTTTCCGGGATTAAGAATGTTGTTAGGGTCGAGAGCCTGTTTTACGCGTTTCATCAGGTTAACCGCTTCCGGACCGCAGGAATAAGGTAGGAACTCGCGCTTCAACAGTCCGATCCCGTGCTCGGCGGATATCGAACCTTGCCAATCGCGGACTGCGCCATAGAGCACCTCATCCATTTCTTGAATGGGCATTGGGTCTGCCTCGAGCTGAATGACTACGTGGAGGTTGGCATCAGCGACGTGGCCATAGTAGAAGATTTTCGCCGCAGGCCAGCGCGCAGCTAGTCGCGCCTTCGATTCGATCATGAAGGTGCCCATCTTTCCGATGGGAATGCTTACGTCAAACGAGACATAAGGCGCAGAGCTACGCGCGAGGCCTTCGCGGATCGCCCACAGGTTCTGGGATTGCCCGCGCGATTGAGCGATCACGACATCATCGACGATCCCTCCTTCCAGCGCTGAGGCGATTACTCTTTCGAGACGAACTATCTCCTCTGCGGAATCATGTCCTAGTGTCTCGACCAGGACGTAAGCACCATGAGTGGCTTGGAGGGGTGCTGAACGGCCCGCGCAGCCAAATGCATAGTGTTCTCGGCACATCATTTCGAACGCCGACATGGCTCCGCCCAATTGAGACCGCAGGAGCCGCAGCAAACTTAGCACTTGTTCAAAATCCCTGACGCCACAAAGTGCGGTACAGACGGCGTGCTGCTTGGCCGATAATTTCAAGACGGCGCGTGTAATGACGCCAAGCGTCCCTTCGCTGCCGACAAAGAGCTGCTTGATATCGTACCCGGCATTGTTCTTCACCATCTTATTGAGCGCGCTTACAACAGTGCCGTCCGCCAACACCACTTCCAAACCGAGCAACAGGTCCCGAGTCATGCCAAACCGGAGGACGTGGTAACCCCCAGCGTTGGTGGAAACGTTGCCGCCAATCTGGCAAGTACCACGCGCTCCAAGATCGAGCGGAAAAAACAAGCCGACCTTGTCGGCCGCTTCCTGGATTACCTGGAGCGGCACTCCCGCTTGGACCGTGATGGTCGCAGCATCGGCGTCAATTTCCTCAATGCGGCGCATTCGTTCAAGCGACAGCAGCACGCATCCGCACACCGGAGTGGCCCCACCGGCGAGGCCGGTGAGGCCGCCCTGTGGCACCACCGGGACCCGCATTCCGTTGCACAACTTCAGGATGGCTGCTACCTGCAAGGTGTTGCGCGGGTAGACGACTGCTGCTGGCAGTTCATCAGACGGACTAGCGACAGCGAAATCCTGAAGATGTCGTGGCTCGATATCGCGACCAGTACGAATGCAGCTAACGCCAAGAAGCGCCGTCAGCTCAGCCACAAGATCGGTCGAAAGAGTTTGCATTCACTCTCCTCGATGAGGGACCTGAGCCGCAGCCGCGGAGCATCACAGCGCAGTCAACCCTAGCGCGGATGCAAGCCGGCGAATTTGCGTGTCCCAGGCGCCGTGACGCAGCTCCATAGCCTTGGCGCGTTCCGACCAGAGGTGCAGGTCGAATTCGACCATCAAGCCCATAGCCCCGTGCAGCTGATGAGCCGTCAGCGTCGCAAACTTATACGCCTCATTAGCCTTGAACTTGGCGATCGCTGTTTCCCGTTCCGCAATCCGTCCGTCACCCACACGCGAAACCGCCTGGTACGCCGCAAGCCGAGCGCCTTCGACGGCAATGTGCATGTTCGCGACGTGGTGTTGCGCTGCCTGAAAACTAGCGATGGGTCGACCAAACTGATGTCTATCCATGGTATAGGCAACAGTTCGATCAATGACCGCCTGGGCTCCGCCAATCATGTCCATGCAATGGAGTACTGTCGTGGCATTGGATGTCCAGCGGAGATCGTCATGACCCAAGCCTTTGCCTTCACCGAAAACATTGGCAGCGCCCAACTCTACACCATTCAGATCGAGACGGCACTGGTTGTCGCGCGCAAACGTCGCGCGTCGTCGCGCCGAGATTGCCTCCCGAGGTAGGAG
>NZ_JASGSR010000253.1:0-2057 GCF_040446015.1 Bradyrhizobium sp. INPA03-11B | reverse complement strand
GGTGCGACGGGCACCACCGGCGCAACCGGAGCCACGGGCGCGACCGGCGCAACTGGCGCCACAGGAACGACAGGTGCGACCGGCGCCACCGGTGCGACGGGTACCACCGGCGCAACCGGAGCCACGGGAGCAACGGGCGACACCGGCGCGACCGGAGCCACGGGTGCAACTGGCGCCACGGGTGCAACGGGTGACACCGGCGCGACCGGCGCCACGGGTGCGACGGGCGACACCGGCGCAACCGGCGCCACAGGTGCGACTGGCGCCACGGGTGCAACCGGAGCCACGGGTGCGACCGGCGATACCGGAGCCACAGGTGCAACCGGCGCCACGGGCGCGACTGGCGCCACGGGTGCAACGGGCGACACCGGCGCGACCGGTGCCACGGGTGCAACTGGCGCCACGGGAGCGACGGGTGACACCGGCGCAACCGGAGCCACGGGAGCGACGGGTGACACCGGCGCGACCGGAGCCACGGGAGCCACGGGAGCAACGGGCGACACCGGCGCGACCGGCGCCACAGGTGCGACCGGCGCCACGGGCGCGACCGGCGCCACGGGCGCGACCGGTGCCACGGGTGCAACTGGCGCCACGGGAGCGACGGGTGACACCGGCGCGACCGGAGCCACGGGCGCGACTGGCGACACCGGCGCGACCGGAGCCACGGGTGCAACTGGCGCCACGGGTGCAACGGGTGACACCGGCGCGACCGGAGCCACAGGTGCGACCGGCGCCACGGGCGCGACGGGCGACACCGGCGCAACCGGAGCCACGGGAGCAACGGGCGACACCGGTGCAACCGGAGCCACCGGTGCGACTGGCGCCACAGGTGCAACGGGTGACACCGGCGCGACCGGCGCCACAGGTGCGACCGGCGCCACGGGTGCGACCGGCGCCACGGGTGCAACTGGCGCCACGGGAGCGACGGGTGACACCGGCGCAACCGGAGCCACGGGAGCGACGGGTGACACCGGCGCGACCGGAGCCACGGGTGCGACCGGCGCGACTGGCGCCACGGGTGCAACGGGTGACACCGGCGCGACCGGAGCCACAGGTGCGACCGGCGCCACGGGCGCGACGGGCGACACCGGTGCAACCGGAGCCACGGGCGCGACCGGTGCAACGGGTGACACCGGCGCGACCGGAGCCACAGGTGCGACCGGCGCCACGGGTGCAACCGGGGCCACAGGTGCAACCGGCGCCACGGGTGCAACGGGCGACACCGGTGCAACCGGAGCCACGGGTGCAACGGGCGACACCGGCGCAACCGGAGCCACAGGTGCGACTGGCGCCACGGGTGCAACGGGCGACACCGGTGCGACTGGTGCCACGGGTGCAACTGGCGCCACGGGAGCAACGGGTGACACCGGCGCAACCGGAGCCACAGGTGCAACCGGCGCCACGGGAGCGACGGGCGACACCGGCGCGACCGGAGCCACGGGTGCGACCGGCGCCACGGGTGCAACCGGGGCCACAGGTGCGACCGGCGCCACGGGTGCAACCGGGGCCACAGGTGCAACCGGAGCCACGGGTGCAACGGGCGACACCGGCGCAACCGGAGCCACAGGTGCGACTGGCGACACCGGTGCAACCGGAGCCACAGGTGCGACCGGCGACACCGGTGCGACTGGTGCCACGGGTGCAACTGGCGCCACGGGAGCGACGGGTGACACCGGCGCGACCGGAGCCACAGGTGCAACCGGCGCCACGGGAGCAACGGGCGACACCGGCGCGACCGGAGCCACGGGTGCGACGGGTGACACCGGCGCGACTGGTGCCACGGGCGCGACTGGCGCCACGGGTGCGACCGGAGCCACGGGTGCGACCGGCGCCACGGGTGCGACTGGCGACACCGGTGCAACCGGAGCCACGGGCGCGACTGGCGCCACGGGTGCAACGGGTGACACCGGCGCGACCGGAGCCACGGGCGCGACCGGCGCCACGGGAGCAACGGGCGACACCGGCGCGACCGGAGCCACGGGTGCGACTGGTGCCACGGGTGCAACTGGCGCCACGGGAGCAACGGGTGACACCGGCGCAACCGGAGCCACAGGTGC
>NZ_JASGSR010000252.1:0-2334 GCF_040446015.1 Bradyrhizobium sp. INPA03-11B | reverse complement strand
AGATCTGCCTCCTCAACGGCGACAACATCCCATTCATCGCGCGCCGCTCAAAGACTTCTTCAACAGCCTGCTAGAGCAGGCTTGCCTATTTTTCCGCCCGGACCAGCATCTCATGACAGTTTCTTCCGTCACCCCCCAGGACATCCGTGCAACGCTGCTGCTGCGCCGGGAGATCGCGCTGCTCGACGTCAGGCATGAGGCGGAATTCGCCACCGGCCATCCGCTGTTTGCCGCCAACATGGCCGCCGGCCGGATCGCGCTGGAGGCCGAGCTGCGACTGCCGCGCAAGGACGCGCCGATCGTGCTCTACGACAATGGTGAGGGCCTGGTCGCTGCCGCGGCCGACCAGTTGCGGGAGCTTGGCTGTAGCAACGTGGCTGCGCTCGCCGGCGGCTTGCAGGGCTGGAAGGCGGCCGGCTACGAGGTATTCGAGGACGTCAATTCCTACGCCAAGGCGTTCGGGGAGCTGGTCGAGGCGCGCAGGCACACGCCGTCGCTCAGCGCCGATGAGGTCGCCGCGCTGATCTCGGACAAGGCCAACATCGCGATCCTCGATGTCCGCCGCTTCGACGAATATGCCACCATGAACATCCCGGGCTCGGTCAGCGTGCCCGGCGCGGAGCTGGTGCTGCGCGCCGGCGGCGCGGCGCCCGATCCCGACACCACGATCATCGTCAACTGCGCCGGCCGCACCCGCTCGATCATCGGCACGCAGTCGCTGATCAATGCCGGACTGCCCAACAAGGTGCGGGCTCTGCGCAATGGCACGATCGGCTGGACGCTGGCGAAGCACGACCTCGAGCACGGCGCGGGCAAGCGCGGCGGGGGCGGTCCGTTCGAAGGCGCAGCCGACAATGCCCGCGACGTCGCCTATCGTGCCGGCGTCCGCCGCATCGGCGCGCGCGAACTCGCCGCGCTGGAAGACGACGCGCACCGCACACTGTATCGCTTCGACGTGCGCGATGCCGAGGAATATGCGGCCGGTCATCTGGTCGGCTTCCGGCACTATGCCGGTGGCCAGCTGGTGCAGGAGATCGACATGGCCGCGCCCGTGCGCGGCGCGCGCATCGTGCTGACCGACGACAGGAGCATCCGCGCCGACATGACGGCGTCCTGGCTCGCGCAGATGGGCTGGGAAGTCTACGTGCTCGAAGGCGGCTATGACGGATCGCTGGAAGTCGGCCCGCCGCGCGTCGTGCCGAGGTCCGACCCCGCGCATCGCTACCGGCGTCCTTATGAAGGCACCGGCGTCGCGGAGCAGGCGATGCAGGCCTATCTCGATTGGGAGTACGGGCTGGTCGACCAGCTGCGCCGCGACGGCACGCACGGGTTTTATGTGATCTGAGCAACGCGCGGCCCGGTTCATGCGCCGCGGCCTATCCCCGTCATTGCGAGCGAAGCGAAGCAATCCATGTCACCGCATATGCGGCAAGATGGATTGCTTCGTCGCTATCGCTCCTCGCAATGACGAGGCTGGATGTATCCGACTCCCTACTTCGGCAATGCCACCGGCGTCAGCTTGAATGGGCCGGGGTCCTTGCCCTTGTTCTCGCCGATCACGTAGGACAGCTTGCCCTCAGCGACCCAGCCGACATCGCCGACCTGCGTCACCGAAACCGGCTCGGCGAGACCATCCTTGATGGTGTCGATCGTGGCCTCGCCGCCCTTCACCGTGACCTTGTCGAGCTTGCCGTTGCCCTCGATCAGCAGGAAACCGCTGCCATGGGCGCGCAGCGCGTCGGCGTGGTCGAGCGGCCGCGACGGCTTGAGCTCCGTCACGGCGCCGGCCTTGCCGTCCTTCATCTCGATCTTGAACAGCTTGGCCGGAATGAAGGTCGTGACATAGAGATTGCCGTCGGCGCCGATCGCAATCCCGTCGAGCCCGACGCCGTCCTTGGCCGGTGCGAGCTGCGGATCGGTGGCGAAGGTCGCGAGCGCCGTGCTGCCCGGCTTCAGGCTGTAAACGAACGGCGCGAAGGAATCGCTGACATAAGCGGTGCCGTCGGCACCGACCACGATGTCGTTGCAGAACGATTTCGGATCGCTCAAGGCAAAGCTGCCCTTCGGCGCGCCGCTCTTGAGATCGAAGGTCTTCAGCCATGCGCCCTTGGTGTCGCTCGGCCCGGCGACGCCCATCGCGCTGATGTCGTTGGAGCAAACGTACAGCGTGCCGCTCTTCTCGTCCGCGAGCACGCCGAGCGTCGAGCGGCTGTCGGCCGCACCCGGCTTGACCAGCTGCTCGGCCTTGCCGCCGGAAATCTTGGTCACGCCGCCATGGTTGAAGCTGCCGACATAAAGCGTGCCGTCGGAAGTCGAGGTCACGCTCTCCGGAAA
>NZ_JASGSR010000251.1:0-2433 GCF_040446015.1 Bradyrhizobium sp. INPA03-11B | reverse complement strand
AGCGATTGCGTACCGACGTGCTGAAGCATGTCAGCGACATCGCGGAGAAATATTTGATCCCGGGCGAGACCCAGGACACCGCGCTGATGTTCGTGCCGTCGGAATCGGTCTATGCCGAGATCCATGACGGCTTCGACGACGTGATCCAGAAGGCCTATCGCGCCCGCGTCGTGCTGGTGTCGCCCTCGCTCCTGATGCTGGCGATCCAGGTGATGCAGCAGATCCTGAAGGACGCACGGATCCGCGACGCCGCCGATCAGATCCGCAACGAGGTGATGCATCTCGGCGACGACCTCGGCCGTTTGCGCGAACGCGTGCTCAAGCTGCAAAACCATTTCGGCCAGGTCAACGAGGACGTCCGGCAGATCCTGATCTCCGCCGACAAGATCGAAAAGCGCGCCGGCCGCATCGAGGAGCTCGATTTCAGCAAGTCCGAGACCCCGATCGAGGTGCCGCGTTTCGTCAAGCCCGCCGCCACCGACCTGTTCCCCGCCCCGCGCAAGCTGCAGGCGGGGGAGTAGATGGAAGCCTGGCTGTCATCTAGCAAATGGTGTCATCGCCCGGCTTGACCGGGCGATCCAGTATCCCAGAGGCCGTAGATGAGCGCGCGCAGCTTCTACGTCTACATCCTCGCCAGCCACATCGGCGGCACGCTCTACATCGGCGTGACAAATGACCTCATTCGCCGTGTGGGCGAGCACAAGCTGAAACTCACGAGAGTTTCACCGAGAAGTACGATGTGGTGAAGCTCGTTTACTTCGAGCAGTTCGATGATCCTGAGAACGCGATCAAGCGCGAGAAGCGGCTGAAGAAATGGCCGCGCGCGTGGAAGATTGCCCTAATTGAGAAGGACAATCCGGACTGGATTGATCTTTATCCGGAGATTGCGGGTGGGGGCGGATAGGCCTCTGGGATACTGGATCGCCCGGTCAAGCCGGGCGATGATAAGTCTTTTTGGGCCGAATCTGGTAACCACCTCTCTATGACCGCACCTGAAGCCTTGTCAGACGCGTCCGCCAAGCCACCCGCAGCCCCCGCCGCCACCTCCTGGCGCGAGGGCCTTGCTGTGTACCTGCAGCCGCGGGTGCTGATCGTGCTGCTGCTCGGGTTCTCCTCCGGGCTGCCGCTGGCGCTCTCTGGCTCGACGTTGCAGGTGTGGATGAAGGAGGCCGGGGTCGATCTCGGCACCATCGGGCTGCTGGCGCTGATCGGCACGCCCTACACGCTGAAGTTCCTCTGGGCGCCGCTGGTCGACGCGCTGCACGTGCCGCTGTTCACGCAAGTTTTCGGACGCCGCCGCGGCTGGCTGCTGCTCTCGCAGCTGCTCTTGATCGCGACGATCCTGCTGCTTGCGGTGGCCGATCCGGCACGCTCGCCGTGGTTCGCGGCCTTTGCTGCGCTGTTGGTCGCAACGGCGTCGTCGACGCAGGACATCGTGGTCGACGCCTTCCGCGTCGAAAGCCTGCCGGAAAGCGAGCAGGCCGCCGGCATGGCGTCCTATGTCGCGGCCTACCGCGTCGGCATGCTGGTCTCGACCGCCGGTGCGCTGTTCATCGTCAGCGGCTTCGAGTCCGCAGGCCTCGTGCGCCCGTCGGCGTGGATGTGGGGCTATGTGGTGATGGCCGCGCTGGTCGTGATCGGCATCGTCACCGCGCTTGCCGCGACCGAGCCGGCGCAATCGAAAGGCGCGGAGGCGGCCACGCAGGCGCAGAACGCTGCCGAGCGGGTGTTTCACGCCGCACTCGGCGCGTTCTCCGAGTTCCTCAGCCGCAAGGACGCACTTGCGGCGCTCGCCTTTGTGGTGCTGTTCAAATTCACCGACGCGTTTTCGGGCACCATGACCGCGCCGTTCGTGATCGACATCGGCTTTTCCAAGGTCGATTACGCGGCGATCGTGAAGGGTGTCGGCCTCGCCGCCACCCTGATCGGCGGCTTTGCCGGCGGCTTCGTGGCGCGCCGCTATTCGCTCGCGCAGAGCCTCTGGATCGGCGGCGTGCTGCAGGCGGTCGCCAACTTCTCGTTCTCGTGGCTCGCGCATGTCGGGGTCGATCAATGGGCGCTGGCACTTGCGATCACCGCGGAGAATTTCACCAGTGCGATCGGCACCGTGATCTTCGTCGCCTATCTGTCGGCGCTGTGCCGCAATCCGCTGCACACCGCGACGCAATACGCGCTGCTGACGGCGCTTGCGGCGGTCGGCCGCACCTATCTGTCATCGGGCGCGGGCTATGTCGCCAAGGCCGTCGGCTGGCAGATGTTCTTCGTGATCTGCGTGCTGGTCGCGGTCCCGAGCCTGATCCTGCTCGCGTGGCTGCAGCGGCGCGGGCATTTTGAGGAACTGGGGCCGGTGCGGGTTTAAAGCGTGATGGCATTAGGTTCGATAGCCTGAATTTTCGAGGTAGTTCGCGCATTCCTCTGGGGTGAATGCTGTCA
>NZ_JASGSR010000250.1:0-2528 GCF_040446015.1 Bradyrhizobium sp. INPA03-11B | reverse complement strand
CCGTATATCGGCCAATTCCCTCGCCATGGCAACAAAGCCCGAAACCGGAATGGTTTCAGCCCGGCGTGTCGCGTCGATATCGGCTGCGGCAGCAAGCCGCGCCGGATCGACCGACAGCGATTTCAGGCTCTGGCGCAGCATCTTGCGGCGCTGGCCGAACGCGGCTGCGGCGACCTGCTCGAGCATGCGGCGGTCGCACGGCTCGGGCGCGGTGCGCGGGATCAGGCGGACCACCGATGACGTGACCTTCGGTTGCGGCACGAAGGCTGCGGGCGAGATGTCGAACAGGATCTTGGTCTCGGCGCGCCAGTTGGCGAGCACCGCGAGCCGGCCATAGGCCTCCTCGTCCTCATGCGCGACGATGCGCTCGGCGACCTCGCGCTGGAACATCAGCACCATGGTGTCGTACCAGGGCGGCCACGGCTCGATCGACAGCCAGTCGACCAAAAGCTGCGTTGCGATGTTGTAGGGCAGGTTGGCGACGATCTTGGCCTTGCCGCCATCGAGCAAGGGACGCGGATCGAAATGCTGCGCATCGCCATGCACGATCTCGATGCGGCCGGGGTAGCGCTTGACGATATAGCCCAGCGCGTCGATCGCACGCTCGTCGCGCTCGACCGCGATCACGCGCTTGGCGCCCATCGCGAGCAGCGCGCGCGTCAAGCCGCCGGGGCCGGGCCCGACCTCGATCACGGTCGAGTCTTCCAACGGGCCCGCGGCGCGGGCGATGCGTGCGGTGAGATTGAGATCGAGCAGGAAATTCTGGCCGAGCGATTTGCGCGCCGACAGCGAATGCTCGCGAATGATGTCGCGCAGCGGCGGCAGATCGTCGATCGCGCTCACTCAGCTTGACGCCGCGGCCATCCGCGCGGCGAGCCGCAGCGCGGCGATCAGGCTCGAGGGATTGGCCTTGCCGGTACCGGCGATGTCGAATGCAGTGCCGTGATCGGGCGACGTGCGGACGAAGGGCAGCCCCAGCGTGACGTTGACGGCGTCCTCGAACGCGACGGTCTTGATCGGGATCAGCGCCTGGTCGTGATACATGCAGATGGCGCAGTCATAGGTCTTGCGCGCGGCGGCGTGGAACATGGTGTCGGACGGCAGCGGGCCGCGGACGGCGATGCCGTCGCGGCACAGGATGTCGACCGCGGGCGCGACGATCTCGACATCTTCCATGCCGAGCGTGCCGTCTTCGCCGGCATGCGGGTTGAGGCCGGCGACGGCAAGCCGCGGCGAGGCGAGGCCGAACCGCGCCTTCATATCGGCGACCACGATCCGCGCGGTCGACACGATCAGATCGGTCGACAATTGCGCCAGCGCCTCGCGGACCGACACATGGATCGTCACCGGGACGACGGCGAGCGCCGGCGACCACAGCATCATCACCGGCTGCGGCGCGGCCCCGCCGCGTGCGGCGAGCTCGGCGAGGAATTCGGTGTGGCCGGGATGACGGAAGCCGGCGCGGTACAGCACGTTCTTGGCGATCGGATTGGTGACGACGGCGCTGGCCTTGCCGGCAGCGACATCGGCGACGGCCTGACGGATCGACGCCAGCGCGGCCTCTGCGCTGGTCCCGTCGGGCTGGCCCGGTCGCGCCGTCGCCGCCTTGCCGGTCGCAACGACGGGGAGGGCCCGTTCAAACGCCGCGGACGCCTCTTCAGTGCTGACCTCGGCAAGCTCCACCGCAAGCCCGAGCGTCTTGGCGCGCTCGGCCAGCGAGGCGGGGTCGCCAAGCAGGTAGAACGGCGGGAGATCGAGTTCGCGGCGGCGCAGCCATGCGGCGAGCGTGATGTCGGGGCCGATGCCTGCGGGCTCGCCGGATGTCAGTGCGAGAGGTTGAGCCATGCGTCAACGATAGTCGATCACCGCCCGCCTGGATATTCGATCATCGCGGCTTTTCGGACTTCCTGCAGGTAGGCCTTCGACTTCGCTTCGTACTTCTGCACGTACATCTTGTCCCGCATTTCACGCTTCTTGGGCGTGTCCACGGTGGTTGCCTTCCGGCCGCAGAGGGCGACCATCTCGATGCCCTGCTTGGTGAGTTCGGGAGGGGTGAGGTGGCCGACCGGGGTCTTGTCCAGGATGTCGCGCAGCGACTGCGGCAGGTCCGCCGAGGTCTTCACGACGATCTCGCGGATCGCGGCGTTGCGCATCGACTTGAAGTAGGTGTTGGCTTCCTCGCAACTGGTCACGCGCTCGCGCAGGGAGTCGGCCTCCTTGCGGCGGCTCTCGAACTCGGATTGCGGCGAGCCGCGGGGCACGATCAGAACGATCGGCTGCATCCTGTACTCGAAAGCTTCTGCGTCGGCGGCCTCGCCGGTCTCCTTGACCGCGGTGGCGACGTCCTTTTCGCCAACCTGCAGGCTTTCCTTGAAGCGGCCGCGGACCAGGCTGGTCCAGACCATGTCGGCCCTGATGCGCTGCTTGAGCGTATCGGGGCGAATGCCCTTGCTCTCGAGCACCTTGGTCAGCTGATCGTTGTTCAGCCGCATCCGTTGCGCCATGCCGCCATACGACTGCTCGATGTC